>NZ_CP046204.1:0-2217 GCF_012569925.1 Enterobacteriaceae endosymbiont of Donacia cinerea
ATGATAAATCGAATCCCTATGACTTTACAAGGCATAAAAAAATTACAAAAAGAATTAATAAAATTAAAAAATATAGAAAGACCAAAAATTATTAATTTAATTGTATCTGCTAGAAAACATGGTGATTTAAAAGAAAATGCTGAATATCAAGCAGCTCGTGAAGCACAAAGTTTTTGTGAAGGACGTATTAAAGAAATCGAAAATAAATTATCACATGCTAATATAATAGATATTACAAAAACTATACATAATAATAAAATTATTTTTGGTTCTACAGTATGTATAAAAAATATTGTTACTAATAAAATTTTTTCTTATAAAATTGTTGGTGATGATGAATCAGATTTAAAAAATAATTTAATTTCAATTAATGCTCCTTTAGCTAGAGCATTAATTGGCGAAAGAAAAAATAATATTATTGAAGTACAAACACCAAAAGGTATTTTAAAATATAAAGTATTAAAAATTCAATATATTTAATATATAAATTAAATTTGACTTTGCTACTATTTAATAGTAAAGTAATTTTATTAAAAAAATCTTTATTTTAAAAAAGATTTTGTTCTTTAATAATTTATTAGAAAAATAAATGTGGGCATTCAAATTTTTAGAAACTGTTTATTTTAAATTATGTTTCAAAAATTGAAGAGTTTGATCATGGCTCAGATTGAACGCTGGCGGCAAGCCTAACACATGCAAGTCGAGCGGCAGCGAAATAAGAAAAGTTGCAAAATTTTTTTTATTGTCGGCGAGCGGCGGACGGGTGAGTAATATCTGGGGATCTGCCTTTTGGAGGGGGATAACTATTGGAAACGATAGCTAATACCGCATAATGTCTTTACGACTAAAGTAGGGGATTTTGTATTTATATAAAACCTTATGCCATTAGATGAACCTAGACGGGATTAGCTAGTAGGTAGAGTAAAAGCCTACCTAGGCTACGATCCCTAGCTGGTCTGAGAGGATGATCAGCCACACTGGAACTGAGACACGGTCCAGACTCCTACGGGAGGCAGCAGTGGGGAATATTGCACAATGGGCGAAAGCCTGATGCAGCTATGCCGCGTGTATGAAGAAGGCCTTAGGGTTGTAAAGTACTTTCAACAAGAAAGAAAAGATAAAATCTAATATATTTTATCATTGACGTTACTTGTAAAAGAAGCACCGGCTAACTCCGTGCCAGCAGCCGCGGTAATACGGAGGGTGCGAGCGTTAATCGGAATTACTGGGCGTAAAGAGCACGTAGGCTGTTAATTAAGTCAGATGTGAAATCCCTAAGCTTAACTTAGGAACTGCATTTGAAACTAATTAGCTTGAGTTTCGTAGAGGGGGGTAGAATTCCAGGTGTAGCGGTGAAATGCGTAGATATCTGGAGGAATACCAGTGGCGAAGGCGACCCCCTGGACGAATACTGACGCTCAGGTGCGAAAGCATGGGGAGCAAACAGGATTAGATACCCTGGTAGTCCATGCCGTAAACAATGTCGACTTGAAGGTTGTAAGCTTGACTTATAGCTTTCGAAGCTAACGCGTTAAGTCGACCGCCTGGGGAGTACGACCGCAAGGTTAAAACTCAAATGAATTGACGGGGGCCCGCACAAGCGGTGGAGCATGTGGTTTAATTCGATGCAACGCGAAAAACCTTACCTGGTCTTGACATCCATGGAATTTAATAGAGATATTTTAGTGCCTTCGGGAACCATGAGACAGGTGCTGCATGGCTGTCGTCAGCTCGTGTTGTGAAATGTTGGGTTAAGTCCCGCAACGAGCGCAACCCTTATCCTTTGTTGCCATCAGCTAGGCTGGGAACTCAAAGGAGACTGCCGGTGATAAACCGGAGGAAGGTGAGGACGACGTCAAGTCATCATGGCCCTTACGACCAGGGCTACACACGTGCTACAATGGTATATACAAAGGGAAGCATCCTCGTAAGAGTAAGCGAATCTCATAAAATATATCTTAGTTCGGATTGGAGTCTGCAACTCGACTCTATGAAGTCGGAATCGCTAGTAATCGTAGATCAGAATGCTACGGTGAATACGTTCCCGGGCCTTGTACACACCGCCCGTCACACCATGGAAGTGGGTTGTAAAAGAAGTAAGTTGTTTAACCTGTTTTATTAGGAGGACGCTTACCACTTTATGATTCATAACTAGGGTGAAGTCGTAACAAGGTAACCGTAGGGGAACCTGTGGTTGGATCACCTCCTTTACTATGT
>NZ_CP046204.1:354816-462896 GCF_012569925.1 Enterobacteriaceae endosymbiont of Donacia cinerea
ACATAGTAAAGGAGGTGATCCAACCACAGGTTCCCCTACGGTTACCTTGTTACGACTTCACCCTAGTTATGAATCATAAAGTGGTAAGCGTCCTCCTAATAAAACAGGTTAAACAACTTACTTCTTTTACAACCCACTTCCATGGTGTGACGGGCGGTGTGTACAAGGCCCGGGAACGTATTCACCGTAGCATTCTGATCTACGATTACTAGCGATTCCGACTTCATAGAGTCGAGTTGCAGACTCCAATCCGAACTAAGATATATTTTATGAGATTCGCTTACTCTTACGAGGATGCTTCCCTTTGTATATACCATTGTAGCACGTGTGTAGCCCTGGTCGTAAGGGCCATGATGACTTGACGTCGTCCTCACCTTCCTCCGGTTTATCACCGGCAGTCTCCTTTGAGTTCCCAGCCTAGCTGATGGCAACAAAGGATAAGGGTTGCGCTCGTTGCGGGACTTAACCCAACATTTCACAACACGAGCTGACGACAGCCATGCAGCACCTGTCTCATGGTTCCCGAAGGCACTAAAATATCTCTATTAAATTCCATGGATGTCAAGACCAGGTAAGGTTTTTCGCGTTGCATCGAATTAAACCACATGCTCCACCGCTTGTGCGGGCCCCCGTCAATTCATTTGAGTTTTAACCTTGCGGTCGTACTCCCCAGGCGGTCGACTTAACGCGTTAGCTTCGAAAGCTATAAGTCAAGCTTACAACCTTCAAGTCGACATTGTTTACGGCATGGACTACCAGGGTATCTAATCCTGTTTGCTCCCCATGCTTTCGCACCTGAGCGTCAGTATTCGTCCAGGGGGTCGCCTTCGCCACTGGTATTCCTCCAGATATCTACGCATTTCACCGCTACACCTGGAATTCTACCCCCCTCTACGAAACTCAAGCTAATTAGTTTCAAATGCAGTTCCTAAGTTAAGCTTAGGGATTTCACATCTGACTTAATTAACAGCCTACGTGCTCTTTACGCCCAGTAATTCCGATTAACGCTCGCACCCTCCGTATTACCGCGGCTGCTGGCACGGAGTTAGCCGGTGCTTCTTTTACAAGTAACGTCAATGATAAAATATATTAGATTTTATCTTTTCTTTCTTGTTGAAAGTACTTTACAACCCTAAGGCCTTCTTCATACACGCGGCATAGCTGCATCAGGCTTTCGCCCATTGTGCAATATTCCCCACTGCTGCCTCCCGTAGGAGTCTGGACCGTGTCTCAGTTCCAGTGTGGCTGATCATCCTCTCAGACCAGCTAGGGATCGTAGCCTAGGTAGGCTTTTACTCTACCTACTAGCTAATCCCGTCTAGGTTCATCTAATGGCATAAGGTTTTATATAAATACAAAATCCCCTACTTTAGTCGTAAAGACATTATGCGGTATTAGCTATCGTTTCCAATAGTTATCCCCCTCCAAAAGGCAGATCCCCAGATATTACTCACCCGTCCGCCGCTCGCCGACAATAAAAAAAATTTTGCAACTTTTCTTATTTCGCTGCCGCTCGACTTGCATGTGTTAGGCTTGCCGCCAGCGTTCAATCTGAGCCATGATCAAACTCTTCAATTTTAACATAAAACTTTAATAAAATAAATTTACAAATTATATTAAAATAAACTTATAAATTTACAAATCTAATAATACTCTCTCAAAGAGTGTCCTTAAAAGTCTTTTATCAATTTTTAAAGAACTATAAAACATTATTATTATCTTACAGTTTCATAATAAATAGTCAAGTATTTTATTTTAATTTTAAATAAAATTAAAATATTTTATAGTTTTAAACTAGAAAAAATTGTAAAATTTTTTTTAAAAAATAAAATTTTTAGTTTTTTTATATATTTATTTTTTTTAGTGTAAAAAACAATATTTTTTTTTTTATTTAAAATTTTTGGATTATAATTTATATTTTTTTGGAATGTTAAGATAATTTTTTTTTGTGAGTCTAAAAAACATATTTTTCGAGGTAAAATAATTTTTAGTTCATTTAAAATTAATGGAAAATGTGTACAACCTAAAATTATAGTATCTGGAAATATTTTTAAGTTATACCAAGATTTAAAAATTTCTTTTATTTCATTTATACTAATTTTATATCCTAATAATTTTTTTTCTGCTAAAAAAACTAATTTTTCAGATGATATAGTTTCTATTTTATATTTTTTATTTAAAAAATTAATTTTTTTTTGTATTTTATAATTTTTCAAAGTTGTACTTGTAGCTAAAAGACCAATTACGTTATTTTTTGTTTTTTTTATTGCTAAATTAATAACAGGAGTAACTCCAATAATTGGAAAAGTAAAATAATTTCTTATTTTTGGTAAACTAGAAACACTAGCAGTATTACATGCAATAATGGCTAATGAAATATTGTAATGATATGATATTTTTTTTAGAATTTTAATTAAACGTTGAAAAATAAAGTTTTTCGATTTATTTCCATAAGGAAAGTATTTATTATCTAATAAATAAATAAAATTTATATTAAAAAAAATGTTTTTTATATAATTATATATTGTAATTCCACCTAGACCAGAATCAAAAATAAATATTGTGTTTTGTGATTTTAAAAATAATTTTTTCATAAAAAACCTTAGTTTATTTACAATATTTACATATAAAATATATAATATTATTATATAATAAAATATATATTATGTTATATATATATATTTTTTCTTAAAATATTAAAATTAAATATTAATCAATTATATTATGAATAAATCAATTTATTTAGATTATGCTTCTACAACTCCTGTTGATAAAAGAGTTTTAGAAAAAATGAATAATTATTTAACTATAGATGGAATATTTGCTAATCCATCTTCTTCACATTATCTAGGTATAAAAGCAAAAAATGAAATTGAAAATGCTAGAATTAATATAGCAAATATTCTTAATTGTTTAAAAGAAGAAATATTTTTTACATCTAGTGCTACTGAATCTATTAACTTAGCTATTAAAGGAATTACGTACAATTATTTATATCATAATAAAAAAAATATTATCACAAGTATAATTGAACATAAATCTGTATTAGAAACTTGTAATTTTATACAAAAGTTAGGAATAAAAATTATATATATAAAAAATTCAAAGACAGGGATTTTAGATTTAAATTTATTAGCAAAAAAAATTACAAAAGAAACTATTTTAGTTTCTATAATGCATATTAATAATGAAATAGGAACAATTAATAATATTAATAAAATTGGTAATATATGTAAAAAAAAAAATGTACTTTTTCATGTAGATGCAACACAAAGTGTTGGTAAATATTCATTAAATTTAAAAAAAATTAATATTAACTTATTATCATTTTCTTCTCATAAATTTTATGGTCCAAAAGGAATTGGGGTGCTATATATAAAAAAAAATAAATTTAAAATAATTTCAACACCTTTACTACATGGTGGCGGACAAGAAGAAGGATTAAGATCAGGAACTTTAGCTACGCATCAAATAATTGGTATGTCAAAAGCATTAAATATTGCTAATAATGAAATGAAAAAAGAAAAAAAAAGAATAAAAATATTAAAAAACAAATTATGGGATGGAATTAAAAATATTTCAGGTATATACTTAAATGGTAATTTAAAACATAGTTCTCCCTATATAATTAATATAGGTTTTAAAAATATTTTTAATAAAATTCTCATGATAGAAATGAAAAATATTATTATCTCATCTTCTTCTGCATGTAGTTCTAATAAATATAATACATCTCATGTTTTAAAATCTTTAGGTTTAACATCAAAACTAATTCAATGTTCTATTAGAATCTCTTTTGGAAGATTTACTACTGAAGAAGAAATTAATATTTTAATCAAAAATTTACATTTTTCTATTAAAAAAATCAGAAAAAATTAAATATTTTAGTAATTTTATTAAATAAATTAAAAATTTTGTTTATTTAAAGAATAATATTATATAATATGTACAGAAGTTGTATTAGTTGTACCACTAGGTACTAAAGCCCCAGAAACCATTACAATAACATCTCCTTTTTTAGCATAGCGACTAGATAAAGCTACTTTTTTACCTATAATATAAAAATCATCTGTTGATGATATTTTATCTACTAATTTGGTTATTATGCCTTTACTTAAAATTAATTGTTTTACAGTTTTTTTATTTGTAGTTAAAGCTAAAATTATTGCTTTAGGAAAATATTTTCTTATTGATTTTGCTGATTTTCCTAATTGAGTTGCTACAATTATTAAAGGAGCTTTTAATTTTTCTGCTATTTCAACTGCACTACGACATACAGCATCAGTAATACTCATATCTGTATTATCATAAAAATTAATTCTATTAGTCATCGTAATATCAGTTCTTTTACAAATTGTAGACATAATAGATACAGCTTCTAATGGATATTTACCTTTCGCACTTTCTCCAGATAGCATAACTGCATCTGTCCCATCTAAAATTGCATTAGCTACATCTCCAGCTTCTGCTCTAGTTGGTCTAGGATTTTTAATCATAGAATCTAACATTTGTGTTGCAGTTATTACTATTTTACCAAAATAATTACATTTTTTAATAATCATTTTTTGTGCAAAAATAACATTTTCTACAGGAATTTCTACTCCTAAATCTCCTCTAGCAACCATTATCCCATCAGCTATTTCTAATATTTCATTAAAATTATTTAATCCTTCTTGATTTTCAATTTTTGCTATGATTTGGATATCATTTCCATTATGTATTTTTAAAAAATTTTTTATTTCAATAATATCTTGTTTTTTACGTATAAAAGATGCGGCAATATAATCTATTTTATTTTTACATGCAAAAATTAAGTCACATTTATCTTTTTCAGATAAAGAAGGTAATTTTATTGATACCCCAGGTAAATTAATACTTTTATTTTCTGATAATTTTCCATTATTTAATATTTTACATATTATTTTATTATTAATTATTTTTAATACTTTCATAGAAATTAAACCGTCATCTATTAGAATTTTATTTCCTTTTTTTAAATCATGTATCAGATTAGAATAGGTAATAGCAACACATTTATTATTACCAATAACTGATTGATCAGTAGTTAAAATAAATTTTTCTCCAGCATTTAAATGTATATCTTCTCCTTTATTTAATTTCATAGTACGTATTTCAGGACCTTTCGTATCTAATAAAATTGCTGCATTTTTACCTGTTTTTTTTATAATTCTTTTTAAAGTATCAATACGTTTTTGGTGATCATTATGATTGCCATGTGAAAGATTTAATCTAGCAACATTCATACCTAAATTTAATAAATTAGATAAAATATATTCAGATTCAGAACTAGGACCTATAGTACATACTATTTTTGTTTTTTTCATAAAATTTATATTTCCTAAATTATTTTATTTAATAAATATTAAAATTTGTTTTTTTTTTATTATTTTTATTAATTTTTAATTTATAAATTATTTTTTTTAGTTTATTTATAATAGTTTTTATTATAATATTAATACCTTGTATTCTAGAATTAGTTAAATATTTATTAAAAGATAATTTTTTAAAACATGATTGAATATCAAAAGAAATGATTTCATTATAAGTTTTTTTATTATAAAAAATAAAAATTATTGTTAATAATCCTTTAATTATAGAAGAATCACTATCACCTTTAAATTTAACATAATCATTTGTAGTAATTTGAATTGAAATCCATACTCTACTTTGACATCCTGGAATAAAATTTTCTAAAGAATATTCTTTTTTTGATAAAACAGGTATTTGATTACCTAATTCAATTATATATAAATATTTTTCTTCCCAATTATGACAACTTATTAAATTATTTTTAATTTTATTTATACTAGGTAAAATATATGACATAATTATTTTTTTAATAATTTATTTATATAAATTAATTTATCTATAAAAAAATCAATATCATCTTTATTATTATAGATAGAAAAAGATATTCTACACATTGATGAAACTTTAAAATATTTCATAATTGGTATAGAACAATGATGACCAGTACGAATAGCTATTCCATATTGATCTAAAAAACTACCAATATCGTAAGAATGATATTTTCCTAAATTAAATGAAATAATACCTATTCTATTTTTACTAAAATATTTTTCTCCATATATTATAATATTTGATATAGTATTAAGTTTTTCTAAAGCATATTTAGTTAAAAATTCATTATGTTTTATAATATTCTTTATATTAAAAGACATAAACCATGATATTGCAACACCTAAACCTATAATTCCAGATATATTAGGAGAACCAGCTTCAAATTTCCAAGGAATCTTTTCCCAAATAAAATTATCTTTATATATATCAGCAATCATACCGCCTCCTCCTTGCCATGGAGGCATTGATTTTAATATTTTTTTTATTCCATATAAAACACCTATACCGGTAGGACCAAAAATTTTATGACCAGAAAAAACAAAAAAATCACAATTTAAATCTTGGACATCAATTTTTTTATTTGCAATTGCTTGAGCACCATCTATTAAGGTTAGAATATGTTTTTTTTTAGCTAATTTTATTATATTTTTAATGGGATTAATGGTTCCTAATACATTTGAAATATATGTAATTGATATTAAACATGTATTTTTATCAATTAAATTATTAATTTTATTTAATTTTAAATTTCCATGTTTATTTAAGGGTATAATTCGTATATTAAAACCTATTTTTTGAGATAATATTTTCCAAGGAATAATATTTGAATGATGTTCCATTCCAGAAATGATAATATTATTATGTGGTAATATATTATTTATGCCCCAAGTATTTGCAATTAAATTAATACTTTCTGTTGTACTTTTAGTAAAAATTATTTCTTCAGTATATTTCGCGTTAATAAATTTTGCTATTTTATTACGTATCGCCTCCATTTTATTTGTTGTATTTATACTTAAATTATATATACCTCTATTTACCGAAGAATATTCATTTTTATAAAAATAATTTAATGCAGAAATTACTTTTTTAGGTTTATGTACTGTAGCTGCATTATCCAAATAAACAAAATTATTTCCATTAATTTTATTAAATAAAATTGGGAATTGTTTTCTAATATTTTTTATATTAAAACTCATGAAAAAAATTCTCTACTGACAAATAGCATGATATTTTTTTTAAAAAAAAATTTCTTAAATTATCATTATTAATTTCTTTTAAAGAATCTAGTATAAATGACATATATAAAATATTATATGCTTTTTGAAAATTTACTCCTCTCATTCTAAAAAAGAAAATTTGATTATAATCTATCTTTCCTGTAAAAACACTATGTGTACATTTTACATTATTATTTAAAATATCTAATCCCGGTTGTATATTTATCGTTGATAATTTACTTAATAATAAACTACTATAATTTATTTGTCCATCTGTTTTTATAGCAAATTTATTAATTTTTAATAAACTAATTAAATTGATAATAGAATTATCTAAAGCAATTGCCTTATGTTTTTGAATACTACAACAATTTTTACCATCATGTTCTACATAATTATTTAAATTTATTAAATTATTATTTTTAGCAAATGATAAACTTTTATATTTTAATTTTGATTTTTGACCTATAAAATGAAATCTATTATTTTGTTCTATATATTTAGAAGACATTAATAAATCATATTTTTTAAAGGAAACATTATTATACAAATAATATTCATTATTAATAGTACAATAATTTTTATTATTATTTTCATTTGTAATAAAATTATAATATTCTAATTTAGTATTATTATTTAAAATTAAAGTATTAAAAATATTATTTAAATATAATTGATTTATATTTATATGATGTTCGATTAAAATAATAGGATTAATACTATCTATATGTATATAATTTCTATAATTAGACATAAAATTTTTTTTATTTTTATTATCTTTATTAAAATATACTAAATAAAGAGGTTTAGTATTAAAAGATTTTTTACAATTTATAGATACAATTTCTTTTGTTAAAGATTCAGATAAATATGAATAAATATTATGTTTAAAAAAATATTTCTTAAAATTAATATTATTATGTTTTCTAATATTTATTAAATAATATGCATTATTTATATTACTAATATTTTTATCTATTTTACCATTAATAAAAAATAATATAACAGCATCTATTTTAAATAAGAAATTTTGTAATTCATCTATATTTATAGATAATTTTTGATTATTTACTATAATATTATTATTAATATACTCAAAAAAAATTTTTTTGTTATTATATTGTTTTTTTTTTAATAAATTTTTTAATTTATACCAATAATTTTCTGATTTTTTAGAAAAATGATATTTTTTATGTAATTTATAAATATTTTTTAGTTGTTTGTAAATTTTATTTTCCATCAAGGCATCCATATCCATATTTTTCTAAATAAGAAATAAGATTAAAATCTCCTGATTTTATAATTTTTTTATTGTATAATATATGGATAAAATTAGGTTTTATATAATCAAGAATACGACGATAATGTGTAATAATTAAAAATGATCTATTTGAATTTTTCATAATATTAATTATTTTACATACTAATTTTAATGCATCAATATCTAATCCAGAATCAATTTCATCTAAAATACATAAATCTGGTTCTAATACAAACATTTGAAATATATCATTAATTTTTTTTTCACCTCCTGAAAAACCAACATTTACAAAACGTTGTAAAAAATCTTTTGATTTTTCAAAAATTTTTAATTTTTCATTTATAATATTATTATAAGTAAATCTATCTAATTTCTTTTTTTCTTTATATTTTTTTATTGCTTTTAGAGAGTTATATAAAAATATATTATTACTAACTCCTGGTATTTCGATTAAATACTGAAAAGACACAAAAATTCCTTTTCTAGCTCTAATTTCTGGTTTCATTAATAATAAATTTTCATTTTTATAAAATATTTCTCCTTTAGAAATAATATACTCTTTTTTACCAGATAATACATATGATAAAGTACTTTTTCCTGACCCATTAGGTCCCATAATCGCATGGATTTCTCCAGGATTTATATTTAAATTAAATTTATTGAGAATAATTTTATCATTTATATGAACATGTAAATTTTTAATTTTTAACATAATTTTCTTTTAATTTATTATTAAATATATTATTTTATCCTATACTTTCTTCTAAATGAATAGATAATAATTTTTGTGCTTCAACTGCAAATTCTAAAGGAAATTTAACAAAAACTTCTCTACAAAATCCATTAATAATTAAAGAAATAGCATTTTCAATATCTAATCCTCTTTGTAAACAAAAGAATATTTGATCTTCTTCGATTTGAGAAGTAGTAGCTTCATGTTCAACTTGTGCTGTATTATTTAATATTTTTAAAACAGGATACGTATGTGTACTACATTTAGAACCAACTAAAATTGAATCACATTGTGTAAAATTACGAGAATTTTTTGCAAATTTATTAATAGAAACTAATCCACGATAAGTATTTTTACTATTTTCAGTAGAAATACTTTTAGATATAATTTTTGATTTTGTATTTTTCCCTATATGAATCATTTTAGTACCAGTATCAGCTTGTTGATTACCATTTGTTAAAGAAACAGAAAAAAATTCTCCTGAAGAATTATCTCCTTCTAAAATAACACTAGGATATTTCCAAGTAATTGCAGCTCCTGTTTCTGACTGTGTCCAAGACATTTTACTATTTTCTCCTTTACATATTGCTCTTTTAGTTACAAAATTTAAAATTCCTCCTTTATTCTTTAAATTTCCTGAAAACCAATTTTGCACTGTTGAATAATTCACTTGAGCATTTTTATGTAAAATTACTTCAACTACAGCTGCATGTAATTGAGAATTATTTCTAATTGGAGCTGAACAACCTTCTATATAATTAAGATAACTATTTTCATCAGCAATTAAAATTGTACGTTCAAATTGTCCAATATTTTTTTCATTAATTCTAAAATAAGTAGATAAATCTATAGGACAACGTATATTTTTAGGAATATAAATAAATGTACCATCAGAAGCTACGGCGGCATTTAATGACGCAAAATAATTATCATTAGCCGGAACTACTGAACCTAGATATTTTTTTACTAGTTCAGGATAATTTATTATAGCTTCATTTAACGAACAAAAAATAATGCCTTTATTTAATAACTTTTTTTGATTTGTTGTAATAACTGAAACAGAATCAAAAATAGCATCTACAGCTATATGTGGATTATTATTAATAGGAATATTTAATTTATTAAATGTTTTCTTTACTTCAGATGTTAAATATTTATTTTTAATATGATTATTAAATTTTAAATTATTTAATGGAGCTGAATAATAAATATAATTTTGATAATTTAATTTTTTATAAAAACCATTTAACCAGTGAGGTTCTTTTTTATTTATCCATGAATAATATCCTTGTAATCTAAAATTAAGCATCCATTTTGGTTCATTACGAATTTTAGATATTTTGTATATTATATCTAAATTAATACCAGGAATAAATTTTTCATTTTTTAATTTAGTAAAAAATCCTTCTTTATATACTTTTTTTTGTTCTTTTAAGTATTTTAAATGATTATTCATATTATTAATTCTTTTTTAAATTAATATTAAAACTTTTTTTACATCCACAAAATTTTTTAATTTTATTATTATAAAATTCAAATGATTCATTAAACTTATTTTTTATAAAATCAATAATAGTTCCATCAATAAAAATAATATCTTTATTATCTATAATAATAGATGTATTTTCTTTTCTAAATAAAATTTCATTATTAAATTTTATTTTTACTAATAAAATTTTATATTTAAAACCAAAACAACCAGATTTTTTTAAAAATAATTTTATCCTTTTATCATTATATTTTTGAATTATTTTATTTATTTGTAAAAATGCATTTTTTGTTAAATATAAACCTTTGTAATTATTTTTATGACATTTTAAATGTATTAATTTATGTTTTATTATCATATTATAATAACCTAAAAATATATTTTTTAATATATTCTCATAAATAAAAAAAGTAAAAATAATTTCATATATAAAAATTTTTATGAAACAAATTATAAATATTTAAAATAATATTTTAAATATTTTTTATAAAATTATATTTATTCGCTAATATTAAAATAATGTATAATATAAACTTTGATTTTTTATTAAAATAAAAAATTAATTTTCTATATTTTTTAAAGAAAAATCTCTTAAACGAAATCCTAATAAAAATAATATAAATATATATAATATAAAGATTATAGAACAAATACTTAATAAATAAAATATACGTATTTTAAAAGAAGATAAAATTAACCATTTTTCAGAAATAATATTTGATATAAATAATAAAATTATACTTAAAATAATTGTTACAATAATAATACGGAATAAAAAATGTGACCAACCATATTCTGGTTTATAAATTTTTTTTTTAATTAATTTATTAAATAGTAAAATAACATTTAAACATGCTGCAAAACATATAGATATAGGAAATCCGATATGATGTAAAAAAAAAATAAAAAAAGGACTAAGAAATTGAGTAATAATTAAAACAATTATATTAATTTTAACAGGTGTTTTTACATCTTGTCTTGCATAAAATCCGATTGCTAATACTTTAGCAATTATTAAAAATATTAATCCTACTGAATAAATAATAATATTTATTTCAGTCATTAATACATCAAAATATGTAAAAGCTCCATATTGGAATAAAGAAATTAATAATGGTCTGGATAAAAAAATTAAAATTAAAGAACTGGGTATTATTAATAAAAAACATAAACGTAAACCAATATCCATTAATTGATTATATTCTTTTTCTTTATTTTGAGTAAAAGAATCAGTTAGAGCTGGTAATAATACTATTGTTAAGGCTATTCCAAACATACTTACAGGTAACTCCATTAAACGATCAGCATAATAAATCCAAGTAATAGATCCTGTGATTAAAAAAGATGAAAAAGCAGAATTAATTAATAAGGATATTTGCGTAGCCGCTACTCCAATAATAGCTGTACCCATTTTTTTAAAAACTCTCGATACTCCTTTATCAAAATTTTTAAAATGAGGAAGAATTAACATATTTATTTTTTTTAAATAAATTAATTGATAAAAAATTTGTGATAAACCACCAATTAAAACAGCCCATGCTAAAATTAAAATTGAAGGTTCTAACATATTAGGAAATATAATAATTAATAAAATCATACTTATATTTAATAAAATAGGAGTTACTGCCGGAACAAAAAAATTTTTCCAAATATTTAAAATTGAACTAGCTAATGAAGATAATGATATTAATAATATATAAGGAAAAGTCATTTTTAATATTTTTGCCGTAAGTTTTAATTTATAATCTGTATTAACAAATCCAGGAGCGATTATAGAAATAATTAAGGAAGAAAAAAATATTCCTATTATTACTATTATAGAAAGTATAATAATTAATATACCTAATGTAGAAGCAATAAAATTTTTTGTATCTTTTACACTTCTTTTATTTTTATATTCTGCTAGTATCGGAGTAAAAGCTTGAGAAAAAGCTCCTTCTGCAAATATACGGCGTAATAAATTAGGTAATTTAAAAGCTATAAAAAAAGAATCACTATAAACTCCTGCTCCAAAAACTTTTGCTATAAGACTATCCCTAATAAAACCTAATAATCTAGAAAACAACGTTATTATACTCACCGTCGTTAATGACTTTAATAAATTCATATAATTCCTAAAAATAATAGTTTATTATATAAATAAATTATTTTAGTAAAAAATTCAATAATAATAAATTATTTCTTTAATAAAAAGATATATTAAAAATATGATTTTTTTAATAGAATATTTAAATAAATATTTATTTTTTATAAAATTTTTCAATTTTTTGTAGGTAAAAATATTATGAATATAAAAGAAATATCTAGGGCAAAACTTCCAACAATATGGGGGGAATTTATTATAATAGGTTTTAAGGAGATAAATACAGGTAAACATCATATTGCATTAATATATGGATTAGAAAAAATATATAAAAATTCAATTATTTTAACAAGAATACATTCAGAATGTTTAACAGGAGATGTTTTTTCTAGTTTACGTTGCGATTGTGGTTTTCAATTACAATTATCTTTAGAAAAAATTTCTCAGGAAAATTGTGGAATATTAATTTATCATAGACAAGAAGGTAGAAATATTGGACTTTTAAATAAAATTAAAGCATATAATTTACAAGATCAAGGATTAGATACTGTAGAAGCAAATTATAAATTAGGGTTTCATGCAGATGAAAGAAATTTTATTTCCTGTATAAATATATTAAAAATATTAGGTATTTTAAATATTAAATTATTAACAAATAATCCATATAAAATAGATTTTTTAAGAAAACAAGGTATAAATGTAATAGATAGAATTCCCTTAATTATAAAGTATAATTTTTATAATTATAAATATTTAAATACTAAAAATATAAAATTAGGACATATATTAAAATAATTTTTTATATAAATATTTTGTATATTTTAATAAATTTTTTAAGACTAAAATTTTTTTTTTACAAAGTTGATTTTTTAAAAGTTTTTTAACTTCTAAAATATAATTATCTAAAAAATTTTTATTAAAAATATTTTTTTGATATATATTCCATTTTTTTTGTTCTCTTTTATTTAAAATAAATGGAAAATTTCTTGCTTTATATTTTAATAATAAAACATTAGCTCTTTTATCTTTAAAAGATATTTTATTTAAATTTATATTAATAAATTTTTTATCATGTATTTGTGTAAATTTTAATATATCTATTTTTGAAAAAAAATTTTTATATAATTGTTCATCTACATTATAAATATTTGTTTTATCATATATTTGATTAAAATCAATTATAATAAATTTAATAATTTTTTTAATTTTTAAAAAAAATTTTTTAAGTTTTATAAAATTATTAAGATAAAATACAATATTAAAATTTAATCTTTGAATATCAATTTTTTTTAAAATATTAATTGGTACTAATAATGGAGATTTACTAAAATTAATAAATTTGATATATGAAAAAATATTTTCCTTATTTAATTGGTTACTATTTTTTAAAATTTCCAAAAAATTATTTATGTTTTTTATTAAATTAAACACAATTAGTATATTTTTATTTTTTGGATGCCAAAATAAAGGTGTAATACAATTTATATTATTATTTTTATTTTTATAAAAATTACTGATATGGATTAAAATTTGAATTTTTGAAAAATTTATAATTTTTATTAATTCTTTTTTATTTCTATATTTAAAAAAATATTTATATAATAATGGTTGTTTTTTTTTAATTAATTTAGTAATAGATATTGTTGTATATACATCAGATAGTGCATCATGTGCTGCATTATTACGATATGTTATTATCTTATTCAAGACAGCTATTTTTTGAAGATTAAATATTGGTATATTATTAATTTTTGGCCATAAAATACCATTTGGTCTTAATACATAACATGCTCTAACTAAATTTAATATATCCCAACGACTATTATTATTTTTCCAAAACCAACTATAAGCATCATAAAAATTACGATAAAATAGAAATTTACTAAATTCATCATCAAAATTAATGTTATTATATCCTAAAATACAAGTATTAGGATATAAAAATATTTTATTAATATAATTTGCAAATTTATTTTCTTTAAATCCTTTTAAATTTACCATATAAGGACTTATATTATGAATAATAATAGATTTAGGATCAGGTAAATAGTCATTAGGTAATTGACAATAAAGTACTATAGGAGATTCTATTATATTTAAATTAATATCAGTACGTATACAAGCAAATTGTGCAATTCTATCTTTTTTCGGATTTAATCCAAAAGTTTCGTAATCATAAAATAAAAAATTAAATTTTAATTTTTTTTTCTTTAACATAGTATATAATACTAATATATTATTAATATTTTGACAATATTTATTATATAAATTATGGTGAGATGGCCGAGTGGTTTAAGGCGCATGCCTGGAAAGTATGTATATGGAAACATATCAGGGGTTCAAATCCCCTTCTCACCGGGATATTGTATTTTTAATAAATATAAAATATTAAATATTTATTTTATAAATGTGATATAAAATATGTTTAATATAAATATAATGAAAATAATAAATCAATATGGTTATCTAATTATATTATTAGGATCATTGATTGAATGGGAAACATTTATTATTATTGCCGGGATGCTAGCTCACAAAAAAATATTATTTTTGCATAAAATTATTATTATTACTATTACGGGGTCTGTAATAAGTAATCAAATACTTTTTTTTATAGGTAAAAAATATAGTAAAAATTTTTTATTTTTTTTTAAAAATTATAATTTAAAAATTCAGAAATATCGTAATTTAATTATAAATTATCCTTATATATTTATTATTATTACAAGATTTATTTATGGTTTTAGATTAATAAGTCCTATTACAATAGGTATTGCTAATATTTCTAATATAAAATTTTTTTTATTAAATATTATTGGTGCTTTTATTTGGACTATTTTTTTTACTATTACTGGATATTTTTTTGGTGAAATGATATCTACTTGGATAAAAGATTTTACTAAAATTATTAAATATTTTTTGTATATTTTTTTATTATTTATAATAATTAAATTATTATTAAAAATAATAAAAAAATATACTTAATTTTTAAATGAAAAATCTAATTATTTATTCAAATAAAATTTTTTATACATTTTATAATTAATTCAGGATATATACCTAATATAATTGTTATTGTTGTTAATAACAAAAATACATTTTTGATAAAAAAATAATAATTTTTATTATGTACTTTTGAAATGTACCAATTTTTATTCTTCTTAGAAGGTACTAAATATAAAATAATAATAAAACGTAAATAATAATATAATCCTATAGAACTTCCTAATATAATAAAAATAGTTAAATACCATACCTGAAGTTTTATACTTAATGCAATTAAGTAAAATTTAGATATAAAACCTATAGTTAAAGGAATACCAGCTAAAGAAAATAACATAATGGTTAATATTAAAGTAAGGATTGGATCATACCAAAATAATCCTCGATAATAATATAATTTATCTGTATTTTTTTCTTGATAATTTAAACTTGTAAATAAACTAATTATTCCTAATATAACTAAATTATTTATTATATAACCAATTATATATATCCCCATCATTTCTAATGAAAAAATATGCTTTGTATACTTTTGATTATAAAGTAAAATTGTAAGCATATAACCAATATGTGTTATAGATGAGTATGCTAATAAACGTTTAATATTATTTTTTGTTTTAATTCCCATAAAATTACCAAATATTATAGATAATATTGATAATAAAATTAATATTTTATATAAAAAATTTTTATTATTATTAATTTTAGAAAAATAAATTAAAAATTTTACTAAAAATATAAAAATAGATGATTTATTAAATGTAGTTAAAAATAATGTTACAGTTGTAGGTGCTCCTTGGTAAACATCAGAAGTCCAAAAATGAAATGGAACTATTGATAATTTAAATAATAAACTAACTATAATTAAACAAAATCCAACTATAGTTAAATAATTTATTAAAAATTTATTATAAATTAAATAATGGTTTAATAAAAATGTAAAATTTAAACTTCCATTATCCAAATAAATAAAAGATATTCCAAGTATCATAAAAGATGATGCTATTATAGATAAAATTGAATATTTAATACTAGCTTCTAAGGAATACTTTGATCTAATATCATAACTTATTAAACCAATAATAGGAATAGATATTAACTCAATACCTAAAAACATAGAAATAAAATTATTTGAATTTATTAAAATAATACTTCCTATTGTTGATATTATTAATAATATATAAAATTCATCTTTATTATGTTTTAAAGTAGATAACCACTTATATGATATTAAACAAGTTATAATATTATTACAAATTAATATTATTGTATAAAAAATTGAATAAGTATCATTTAAAAATAAATAATTTATTGGGAAATTACTATTTTTAGTATAAAAAGTAGATATTATTATTAATAAAAATCCAAAAATTGTAATAATTAAACTTATTAAATTTTTTCTTTTAAATGATATTTTAATTAATAAAAATATTAATAATGTAATAATAGTAATTAAAGGTATTAATAATTTAGTCATAAAGAATTCTATTCTATTTAAAATTTAATATAAATTTTGTGTTAATTATTTAACATAATTCTATTATAAATACTATTTATAGGAGAATCTGATATATTTAAAATAATTTGTGGATAAAAACCTAAAATTAATAATAAAATTACAAGTATAAAAATAATAATTTTTTCTCTTAAAAACATTTTTTTCATAAGAATATTTATTTTAGTTTTAGGACCATAAAAAATTTTTTGCATCATATTTAATGAATAAATACTAGAAAATAATAAACTAAACGAAGCAATACTTGCACATATAGGATATTTATAGAAAGTTCCTAATAAAATTAAAAATTCTCCTATAAAATTACCTGTACCAGGTATACCAATACTAGCAAGAGAAAAAAATAAAAATAAACCTGGTAATGTATTTATTTTACCCCAAATACCTCCCATTAATTTAATATTTCTTGTTTTTAACCTTTCATATATTTGCCCACAAAGAATAAATTGTGCTGCAGCAGAAATTCCATGTGATATCATTTGTATTATAACACCCTGATAAGCTAATTTATTATGACTATAAATACCCATTAAAATAAATCCCATATGGGATATAGAGGTATATGCTATAATTTTTTTTATATCTGATTGTATACAAGCCATCCATGAACCATAAAATATACCAGATATTCCCAATAATATTGCAAAAAATGAAAATTTTAAAGATGATGTAGGAAATAATGGTAGAGTAAATCTTAATAAACCATAAGAAGCTGTTTTTAATAAAATACCGGCTAAATCAACTGAACCAGCTGTTGGAGCTTGACTATGTGCATCAGGTAACCATCCATGAAATGGAATTACAGGCATTTTAACAGCAAAAGCAATAAAAAAAAATATCATTAATAAAAATTCTGTTTTTAAATTTAAATGATTATTTAATAAAATATTATAATCAAAAGTTAATATACCTGTTAATTTTTGATGTAGAAAAACGAGAGATAAAATTCCATATAACATTAATAAACCACTAGATTGTGTATAAATAAAAAATTTAGTAGCAGCTTTTATACGGCTATGTCCTTTTTTTCCTTTATGTCCCCATAAAGAAATTAAAAAATACATAGGTATTAACATAATTTCCCAAAAAAGAAAAAATAAAAACATATCTACAGATAAAAATACACCAATAACTCCACTTAAAATCCATAGTAAATTTAAATGGAAAAAACCATGCCATTTTTTAACTTCATTCCAAGAACATATAACTGCCATGATACCTAATAATCCAGTAAGATTAATCATTAACAATGATAATCCATCTATTCCTAAATGAAAACTTATTCCAAATTTAGGAATCCAATTTAATACATATTCTGATATCCAGATAGGATATATAAATAATATTTTTTCATAAAAATGTATTTTATATATAAAATATTCTAAAATTGATAAAAGAAAAATAGAACTAATAGAAATTAAAGATATCCAACGAGGTAATTTAAAATTTATTTTTTCACTTTGCCAACAAATTAAACCACTAATAAAAGGAACTAATATGAACCATGGTAATAACATAAGATTTCCTAATTATATTTTAATATTTTCTATATAAATATTAATTTTATAATAAAATTAATATTAATTATTAACTAATACTATCAAATATAGTATGATTAATATCACTCCTAAATATATTGATGAGATATACCAACGAATATATCCATTTTGACTTATTGATATAATATTTCCTATTTTATTTATTGTTTTTATTGTGAAAAAATCTATAAATTTGGAAATAGGATCATTTTTTATAATTAATAATATTTTTTTAAAAATATCTACAAAAATTCTTTTATATATAAGATCTATATAACAACCATTTAAAAAAAAATTATTTATATGCACAAAAATACAATAATTTTTATTATTAAAATTATTTTTTTGAAAATAGAATATATATAATATAAAACTAATAATAGATATTATAACAGATGTAATTTCTAATATATGATTATAATTATTATTAATTAGTAATATCTTATTAGGTAATAAAATATTATTTTTTATCGGTAATAATTTTATTCCTATATAACTAGAAAATATACTTAATATTATTAATGGAAAATTATGTGTAAATTTATTTTTACCTTTATTAATAGGTAAAATATTATTTTTACCATAAAATATGATAGAAATCATACGTATAGTATATAGAGCAGTAAAAATACTTCCAATTATACTAATAATAAATAAAATTATTTGTTTATTTATTAAAATTTCATATAATATTTTTTCTTTAGTAAAACTACTCATTGTTATAAAAGGAAAAGATATTAAAGATATAGAACCTAGTAAAAAACAATAATATACGAAAGAAAGATATTTTTTTATCCCCCCTAATTTAAATATATTTTGTTCATTATTACATGAAGTAATAATTGATGCAGCACATAAAAAAAGTAATGCTTTAAAAAAAGCATGTGATATTACATGAAATAAAACAGCATGAAATGAATGAATTCCTAATGCTAAAAACATGTATCCAATTTGACTCATAGTAGAATAAGCTAGAATACGTTTTAGATTATTTTGTATTAATGCAGACCAGCCAGATAATAATAATGTTATTGCTCCAATAATACTAGTTATAAAAAGGATATTATTATTCATTAAAAATAATAAATCATTACGTAATATTAAATAAATTCCAGCTGTAACCATGGTAGCTGCATGTATAAGTGAAGATACAGGAGTTGGGCCAACCATAGCATCTATTAACCATGTATTTAATGGAAATTGAGCTGATTTTCCTAATGCTCCTATAATTAACATTATAGTAATTATTTTTAAATAATATGATTTATAATAAATATAAGAAGATGTTACTAAATAAGATATTTCTGAAAAATTTAAAGTATTAAATACCTTAAATATTAAAAAAATACCAATAATTAAAAAAATATCACTAAAACGAGTAATTAAAAAAGCTTTTATAGCAGATAATCCATTTAATGATTTTTTATAAAAAAATCCTATTAATAAATAAGAACAAACTCCTACACCTTCCCATCCAAAAAACATTAAAATAAAATTATTAGCTAATATTAACAATATCATATTTGCAATAAATAAATTAGTATATGCAAAAAATCTAGAATATCCTTCTTTATTTTCCATATACCAAATTGAAAAAATATGTATAAAAAAACCTATCCAGGTAGTAAGTATTAACATAATTAATGATAATTTATCTAAATATAAAGAAAAATCAATATACAAATTATCAATACTTAATATCTTCCATAAAGATTGTTTATATAATAAAATATTATTTTTAGTAAAAATATATCCTATAATTAATGTAAGAAATGCACTTATTCCTATAAAACTAACTCCAATTATTGAAATTTGATTTTTATTAAAATAATTTGAAAATAATGATAGTATTAAAAAACTAATTAATGGCATTAAAATAATCAAAAAAATAAATTTCATCCATTCATCTCACTAATTGAATCAACATTAATATTATTTTTATAATAATATAATTTTATTAACAAAATTAAACTTATACATGTTTCTATTGCTGATATACTAATTGATATAATGTACATAATTTCCCCCTCCGTTTGTTTCCAATAATTACCAGAAATTATACATGAAAATGCTGCAGCATTTATCATGATTTCAGTACAAATTAAAATATATAACATATTATTTCGGATTATTATTCCTGTTAGTCCAATTACAAATATTATTATTATGAGTATTAAAACATGATATAAGGGTATCATTTTTATATTCTTCTTTTATTTTATAAAATTTAACATTATTTTCTATCATTTTTTTATTGTTCCTATATGTAAAACAATAATTATACCAGATAGTAAAAGTATTGATATTAATTCAATAATTATTTTATACTGTGTAAATAAATTTACTCCTATATCCATTATATTAATAAAATTCATAATAATATATTTTTTATTATATAAATTTTTTAAAATATAAAATATAAATATTAAAAATAATAAAGTAAGAAATAATATAATAATTAAAAATAATATTTTTTTAAACAAAAATTTTTTTTCTTCTAATTCAATATTTTTATAATTTAATAACATTAAAACAAATATAAATAAAATAACTATAGCTCCTGCATAAATAATAATTTCTAATGAACCTGCAAAATAATCTCCTAAAACAAAAAATATACATGACATGGAAATTAATGAAATTAAAAAATATAATAATGTATAAATAGGATTAATACTAATAATAATTAAAAATGTAAAAATTACAGATATACATCCTAATATATAAAATATTATTTCCATATGAAATACCTTTAATTTAAATTATGGTAATATGTTTTTTATATCTACTTCAATATTTGAATATTTATCCTTTTTATTAGGATTATCTTGTACATCAATTCCTGAAATATCATAAAAATTATATTTTAAATATTTTCCTTGATTATTTATTAATAAATCCTTTTTTTCATAAATTAAATCCTTTCTATTAAATTCACATAATTCAAAATCTGGAGTTAATTGTATTGCTCCTGTAGGACAGGATTCTTCACAAAATCCACAAAAAATACATCTAGAAATATTAATTCTAAAAAATTTTGGATAAGATCTACCATTTTTATTTATTCCTTTTTTTAAAGTTATACAACCTACTGGGCATGAAACTGCACAAAGATTACAAGCAACACAACGTTCATTATTATTAGTATCAGATGTTAATATAATTCTTCCTCTATATCTTGGTGGTAAATAAATTTTTTCTTCTGGATACATTATAGTTTCTCTTTTATGAAAAAGATTCATCCATACTAAAAAAATACTTCTTATTTGACTAATAAAAGCAATAAAAAAATTTTTTATTTTCATGATTGTTTTTAATTATAATTATTGTAATACTACAAAAAATGCAGTAATAATAAGATTAATTAATGTTAATGGTAAACATATGAACCAACCAAAATACATTACGTGATCATAACGAGGTCTAGGTAATGACGCTCTTATTAAAAAAAATAATATTATAAATATAATAGTTTTCCCCATATACCATATGATAGGAGATAAAAATGGTCCTAACCATCCTCCAAAAAATAAAGTAACAATTAAAGAAGATAATACTATTATATTAATATATTCTCCTACAAAAAAAAGACCAAATTTCATCCCAGAATATTCAATATGATACCCATCAATTAATTCCTGTTCTGCTTCTGGTTGATCAAAAGGATGTCTATGGCATAATGCAATAGAAGCTATAAAAAATGATATAAAACCAAAAAATTGAGGAATTATATTCCAATAATGATTATATTGATAATAAACTATATCAAAAAGGTTAAAAGAACCTGTTTGACATATAATACCCATTAATGATAAACCTAAGAAAATTTCGTAACTTATTATTTGAGCAACCCCTCTAATTGATCCTAATATAGCATATTTATTATTACTGGATAATCCCGCAAATAAAATAGAATAAATTGAAAGGCTAGCCATCATAAAAAAAAAAAGTATTCCAATATTTAAATTAGATATCATTAATTGAGGAGTAATTGGTAATATAGCAAATACAGATAATAATGAATTAAAAGCTATAATTGGAGCAATATTAAATAATATTTTATTTGAAAAATTTGGTGTCCAGTCTTCTTTAAAAAGAATTTTTATCATATCGGCTAATATTTGTAAACATCCATATAATCCAATCCTATTAGGACCATAACGATTTTGAAAAAAAGCTAATATACGTCTTTCAGCAAAACTTAAGAAAGCACCACTTATTATTAATAATAATAATATTATTATTATTTTTAATAAGTAAATTATTTTTATAGAATTTAATAAAGAAAATAATATCATTTTAATACCTTTATTTTTTCAATAGTTTTTCCTAAAAAAGATAATGGAATTTTTTTTGCTCCTAATGGGATACTAACTAATCCTTGATGTAAAAATTCTGAAATACGTGCTTTTAATATAAAAATATTATTTAAACAATGTAATTCAATTAAATTATTATCTAAAATTTCTAATTTTTTAGCATCTTTTTTATTTAAAAAAATATAATGATTAGGAAAATATTTTTGTATTAAAAAAGATTTTTGTATTAAACTATTACTATTGAATAAAGTATAATGTGAAATAATTATTAATTTATTAGATGAAATAAATTTATAATTATAATTATTTTTTTTTATTTTTATTATATGGTTTTTTTTTTCAAAAATTTTAAATCCTGTGGATCCATATTTTAATGAAACTCCTATTTCTTTCTGAAATTTATGTAATGATTGAGAAGAATTCCAACCGGGAGACCATAAAAATGGTATATGTTTACAATTAATATTTGAATCATAATTTCCTTCCATAGAAAAATTAAAAATAGTATCTATATCTTCTGGTTGCTGTGGTTCATGTATATCAATATTAGATAATATTGATGTTCTTCCACTATATCTAGCAGGAGATCTTGCAAATTTTCTATTATATACTTTATAAGTAGAAGAAGGTGATGCTAAATTAATACCATTTAATATTGGAATATATTTTTCACATTTTTTAATAATATCATCTAAAGTAATTTTTTTATTTATATTTTTTAATTTTGCATAAATTTTATATATCCATTTCCAACTAGATTTTCTATTATTTTTTTTATTATAAAAAGAAGGTTTATATACTTGAAAAAATCGTTGTGCTCTACATTCATTATTAATAACAGTACCATTACTTTCTATAAAGTTTGATGTAGGTAATATTATATTAGCTTTTTTCATAGTTTTAGTAAAAATATGATCTAAAACAATTATATTTGGAATTTTTGAAAAAAAATTATTTAATTTATTTTTTTCTTCATAAAAATATAAATCATTTTCCATAATAATAATTGTATCTACATCTAAATTATTAGACTGATTATTTATAAATAGATCTTCTAAAGATTTACCTTTAATTAAACTAACTCCCATACTATTTACTTTATTTAACACATAAAATAAACCTACATTTTTTTTTTTTTCATGTAATGCTTTTGCTATAGCATAAGATGCAGAAATTATTTTTATAGAATTAGATCCAGTTCCAGAAATAATTAGAGGTTTTTGAGCATTTAATAATATTTCTTTTATTTTTAAAATTTTGTTTTTTAATTTTTTATTATGCAAAGAAATATTAAAATTATTATTTTTAATATAATTAGCTAATATAAAACCAAATTTAGATTGATTTAGGGTAGGTGCATAATAATTCCATAGAGAAATATCATCTAATGATGTTTTATCATTATTTATTATAAATAGTGGATTAATAGATTGATTTCTTAAATTTAAAATAGCATCAAAATTCCAATAAGAAATATTTTTATGTATTTTAATATTTAATTTATTTTTTACAGCTTGTCTTACAGCTAAAGCTGCCCTGGGACTAGTATTAGTTAAATCTTCTCCTAATATTAAAATAGCATCATAATTTTCTATTTCAGATAATGTAGGAAAATATATATTTTTATTTTGTAATATTTTAATAATATAATCAATTTGTTCTTTTTCATTTTTTAAAATACCCGAATAAAAATTATGTTTTCCAACTAATTTTTTTAAAATAAAATTACTTTCTATACTGGCTCTAGGAGAGCCAATACCAATTATTTTTTTCGATTTTAATATTAAATCAGTAATTTTTTTAATAACACTTTCATCATTTAAAATTAATTTTTCATTATTTTTATAATATATTATATTAATGGGATTTTTTTTTAAAAAAAAATATCCATAACCAAAATATCCTCTATCACAAAGAAAATAACGGTTTATTTCTTCATGAAATCTATTTTGTATACTAGATAATTGTCCATAACGTTCTCCTACAGAAATATTACATCCTAATGAACAATGTTGACAAATACTAGGAGCGTATTGAAGATCCCATTTTCTTGCATAATTTATATTATATGTTTTATCAGTAAAAACTCCAGTTGGACATATTTCAATTAAATTACCAGAAAAAGGATTTTCTAATTTACCATCTAAATATCTACCAAAATAAATATTGTCTTTTGAACCAAAAACATTAAAATCTTTTCCATCTGCATAATTTTTATAAAATCTTACACAACGATAACATGTAATACAACGATTCATTGTATGTGATATAAATGGACCTAAATATTGATTATTATATTTTCTTTTAATAAAATTATATCTACGTATATTATGTCCTGTCATAACAGTCATATCTTGTAAATGACAATTACCTCCTTCATCACAAATAGGGCAGTCATGTGGATGATTTAACATTAATAATTCAATATTTTTTTTACGAAAATTAACTGAATCTTTATCATTAATTGATATATATGAGTTTTTTATAGGAGAAGACATGCAGGACATAATTATTTGTCCATTTTTTTTTTTAACATTATTATATTGTTTTACTGCACATTGACGACATGCCCCTATACTACCTAAAATTGGATGCCAACAAAAATATGGTAAATTAAAACCTAAAGAAAGGCATATTTTTAGCAAATTATCTTTTTCATTAACTTTATATATTTGATCTTCTATGTTAATATTAATCATAAAATAAATTCCATAATACTATTTTAGTATATATCAATATTCTAATTTAGAAATATGATAAATAAAAATTTTTATATAAAATTTTCTATTTAATAATTCCATATTCAAACTCATGTAAGAAATATTTTAATGCACTATTTAAAGGTTCCATTGCACTTGGTGCATGTGCACAAAAAGAACCTCCATTGGTTAATTGTTGACTTATTTCTTTAAGAAGAGAAATATCTTTTTTAAAACCTCTTTTTTTTTCTAAACTATCTAATATTTTAACAATCCAAGGTAATCCTTCTCGACAAGGAGTACAAAAACCACAAGATTCTCTTGCAAAAAAAACTTCTAAATTTTTAATTAAAGATAAAATATTAATACTATTATCTATAGCTAGAGATATACCTGTTCCTAATCTACTACCTGCTTTATTAATATTTATAAAATCCATTGGTAAATCTAAATGATCTTTTGTTAATAAACTAGTACCTGCTCCACCTGGTTGCCATGCTTTAAATATAAAACCTTTTTTCATTCCTCCTGCATATTTTTCTAAAATTTCTCTAGCAGGTGTCCCAAAAGGTAATTCCCATAATCCAGGATTTTTTACATTTCCAGAAAAACCTAGCATTTTTGTACCACTGTCATACTTACTTTTAGATATGTTTTTATACCAATTAGGGCCATATTTTATTATACCAGGTACATTAAATATAGTTTCAACATTATTGATACATGTTGGTTTACCCCACAAACCAACTAAAGCTGGATATGGAGGTTTAAAACGTGGATTTGCACGTTTACCTTCTAAAGAATTAATTAATGCTGTTTCTTCTCCACATATATATCTTCCTGCTCCTATATGGAGATATAAATCAAAATTAAAACTACTTTTTAATATATTTTTACCTAAAAAATTAAAATTATAAGCTTCTTTTATCGCTATATTTAAGATATTTCGACAATTTATATATTCACCTCTTAAAAAGATATATCCTTTGTTAGCTTGAATCGCAAAAGCACTAATTATTATACCTTCTATTAATTGATGAGGAATATGTTCTATTAAAAAACGATCTTTATAGGTTCCAGGTTCCATTTCATCAGCATTACATAAAAAATAACGAATTTCTTTATTATTTTTTTTAGGAGGAATTAAACTCCATTTTAATCCAGTATAAAATCCTCCTCCTCCTCTTCCTTTTAATTTTGATTTTTTAATAATATGAATTATATTTTGAGGAGTATTTTTTAATAAACTATTTTTTAAACTTTGATAACCATCTTGTTTTATATATTTTTTTAAAAATATTGTTTTATTTTTATTAATACGCCATGTTAGAGGGTGTGTTTCTGGATTGGGATTGATGATTTTCATTAATATAATTATCCAATATTTGATTTATATAATTAATAGATAATGAAGTATAAATTTTTTCATTAATCATTATAACAGGACTATTTTCACAATGTCCTAAACAACATATAGGTATTAGAGTAAATAATTTATCAGAAGTTGTTTGTCCTGATTTAATTTTTAATTTATTTTCAATATATTTTAATATTTTTTCATATTTTGTTATATAACAAACAATACTATCACAATATTTAATAACGTATTTACCTACTGGTGATCTGAAAATTTGACTATAAAATGTAGCTATACTATCAATTTCAGAAGAATTAATATTTAAAATATTAGAGATAATAATAATAATATCATCAGATATCCATCCATATTTTTTTTGAAAAAATATTAATATTTCAATAATAGCAGCATTATTATATTCATAATGATTTTTAATTTTATCAATTATTTTAAATTCTTCTTTATTTAAAGAAATACTTGTTTTGTTAATTATTTTTTTCATAAAATTATATATTAACGGTCTACATCAGACATAACAAAGTCAATACTTCCTAAGTATGTAATTAAATCTGATATGAGACTTCCTTGAATTACAGATGGTATTTGTTGTAAATGAGGGAAACTAGGTGTTCTAATTCTAGTTCGATAACTCATGGTACTACCATCACTAATTAAATAATAACTATTAATTCCTTTGGTAGCTTCAATCATTTGGAATGATTCATCAGCAGGTATTAATGGTCCCCAAGATACTTGAATGAAATGATGGATTAAAGTTTCTATATGGTTTAACATCCTCTCTCTAGGAGGAGGTGTTGTTAAAGGATGATCAACTTTATATTGCCCTTCAGGCATATAATTGAGACATTGTTTAATAATACGTAAACTTTGCCAAATTTCTTCAAATTTTAATAAAATTCTAGAATAACAGTCACTAATATTATGACCTATAGGAATATCGAAATCAAAATTTTCATATCCAGAATAAGGTCGCCATTTACGAACATCAAGATTTAATCCGGTAGCTCTTAAACCAGTACCAGTAATCCCCCAAGATATTGCTTCTTTTTGATTATAAAATGCTATATTTTTAGATCTAGATATTAAAATACTATTTTGTAATGCTACTTTTTTATATATATTTAACCTTTTAGGTAACCAATTTAATAATTTTTTTACTAAAATATCCCATCCATTAGGTAGATCTTGTGCTAAACCTCCAATTCTAAACCATGCAGGATGCATTCTAGCTCCTGTAATAGCTTCAATTATATCATATATTTTTTGTCTATCTGTAAAAACTAAAAATATAGGAGTCATTATACCTAAATCTTGCATAAAAGTAGATAAACATAATAAATGACTATTAATACGAAATAGTTCAGATAACATTACTCTAATAACTTTAATTCTATCTGTTATAATAATATTAGCTAATTTTTCAATTGCAAGAATATAAGGCATTTCGTTTATACAACCACCTAAATATTCAATACGATCTGTATATGGAATATATGTATGCCATGTTTGTCTTTCTGCTATTTTTTCCGCCCCTCTATGATGATAACCTATATCAGGTATACACTGTATAATTTCTTCTCCAGATAATTGTAATATTATTCTAAAAGCACCATGTACTGAAGGATGATTTGGTCCTAAATTTAGATACATATAATCATTTAATTTATTTTTTATAGGTAAATTATAATCTTCTGGATTAAATTTAGTAGATTTAATATCTTTTTTATATTTTTTTTTTGTTAATAAATAAGGAATAGATTCAGTAGCTCGAGAAGGGAAATCTTTACGTAAAGGATAACCATTATCCCAATTTTTGGGTAATAAAATATGTGATAAAGAAGGATGATTAATAAAATTGATTCCAAACATTTCCCAAATTTCTCTTTCATACCAATTAGCATTTTTAAAAAAATTTGTAATGGTATTAATATTTAAAAATTTTTCTTTCAGAGGAATTTTTATAATAATATCAGAATTTCTATTAATAGATATTAAATGATAAAATAATGAAAAATCCATTTTTTTCATTAAGTTAAATTTATTAAAATGTAATCTTTCATCAATACCATGCATATCATATAACATATTATATGGATTTTTTATTTCTAAAAAAAATTTTATAAATTTTATTATATCATTTGATCTAATCCAAATAATCAACGGAATTTTATTATTAAGATTATTTTGTATAATAAAATCTTTAAAGTTAAATTTTTTATTTAACTCATTTATAATAGGTTCTGTATTTTTCTGAGAAAAAGATTTATTATGTATATCTCCTATTTTTTTAATTACATTATCAAAAACATTATTCATAAATAGGCCTTATTATAAATATTTTTAATACTATATATTTTTTATTGATTTAAATTTAATATTTTTGTTATTTAAATGCTTATTTAATGATTTTGTAAATTTAGCTTTATATACTCCTTGATCTCCTATAATCCAAGATAAAGGACGTCTTTCATAATTTATAGCTTTTTGTAATAATAATAATGCTTGTATGTATGCTTCTGGTCTAGGAGGACATCCTGGAATATAAATATCTACAGGTAAAAATTTATCTACTCCTTGTACTACAGAATATATATCATACATTCCTCCAGAATTAGCACAAGCTCCCATTGAAATTACCCATTTAGGTTCTAGCATTTGATCATACAATCTTTGTATAATAGGAGCCATTTTTAAAAAACATGTCCCCGCTATTACCATAAAATCAGCTTGTCTTGGAGATGCTCTTAATACTTCTGAACCAAAACGTGAAATATCATTAATAGATGTAAATGATGTCGTCATTTCAACATAACAACAAGATAATCCGAAATTATAAGGCCATAAAGAATTTTTTCTACCCCAATTAATAATTTTATTTGTAATTTTTTTTAAATTACCCAAAAAAATATTCTTACTAATTTGATCATTTAAAGGATCAATATTAATATTTTTTTTATTTTCTAAAGGATAACTTTTTTTATCATTTTTAATTTTATTTAGAATATATTTCATTTTATTATGTATATTTTTATATAATTAAATATTTTTATATTTCCAATTTAAAGCTTTCATTTTAAATAAATAAAATAAAGTAACTAAAATAGTAAAAATAAATAGAATACCTTCAGTGAAACCTTCTAATTTTACTATTTTAATAGTAACAGACCATAAATATAAATATAAAGATTCAATATCAAATATGATAAAAAATATTGCTATTAAATAATAATTAATATGCATTTTAATTTTAGTATTACCATAAGCATAAACTCCAGATTCAAATGGTATTTGTTTATCTAAACCGTATGATTTTCCTCCTAAAAATGAAGAAATAAATATCATTAAACAACTAATAATTATAGCAAAAAATTGAAATATTATAAAATATTGAGGATTATATGTTAATTTATTTATTATCATCATTAATTCCCTCTTTTTAAAAATGTATTTATATTACGTAATTATGTATTAAAAATTTTTTTAAATAGGAAAAATTATTAGATAATTTATAAGATAAATTTTTTTTTTCTATACAGTTAGTTAAAATATTAGGTAATAATATTTTTTTATGTAATGTATTATAAATATAATTTTGAAATTTAGCTGGGTGTGCGGTACCAAGAAACACATTAAATGTATCTCTTTTTAAAATTTGTTTTTTTAATGCACAAAAACTTACAGCTGAGTGTGGTTCTAAAATATATTTATATTTATTATAAAAATTTATTATTGTATTAGTTGTTTGTTTATCTGTAATCGAATAAGATTCTAATTTTTTTAAATTCCAGTTATTTTTTTTAAAAATTTCTATAATTCTAGGCCAATTATTAGGGATACTAACATCCATTGCATTAGATAATGTTGGTATTGTTTTTTTAGGATTCCAGTTTCCTTTTTTTAAAAATCTGGGTATTGTATCATTTATATTAGTTGCAGCAATAAACTTATGTATAGGTAACCCCATTGTTTTAGCTATTAATCCAGCGGTTAAATTACCAAAATTTCCACTAGGAACTGAAAATACTATTTTATTTTTTCTTTGATTTAAAGGAATTTGTGAAAAAGCTTCAAAATAATAACATATTTGTGCTATTAGTCTACTAATATTAATTGAATTTGCAGAATTTAAATATAATAACTTTTTAAGTTCTTTATCATTAAAAACTTGTTTTATAAGTTTTTGACAATCATCAAAATTACCTGTAATTGCAATTGTTTTTATATTTTTTCCTAATGTACAAAATAATTTTTCTTGTAAAATAGAAATCTTTTTATAAGGATATAATATAATAACTTCAATATTTTTCATTTTATAAAAAGCATGAGCAACAGCAGCACCAGTATCACCAGAAGTAGCGGTTAAAATAACAATTTTTTTTTTTTTATTAAAAAAATTTAACATTTGTGCCATAAAACGAACACCAAAATCTTTAAATGCTAAAGTAGGTCCGTGAAATAATTCTAAACAAGCAAGATTTTTATCAATTAAATTTAATAATATTGGAAAGTTAAATGCTTTAGTTATTTGTATTTTTAATTCATCTAATAAGATTTCTTTTTTATTTAAAAATAATGAAATTATATAATTACTTTTATCTACAAAGTTAAGTTTTAATATATTTTTAATTGTTTTATTATTTAGTTTTGGTATATTTATAGGAAAAAATAAACCTTGTTTTTGTCCTAATCCTTTTTTTAAAGCTTGACTAAAATTTTTTTTTTCTTCACTATAATTAATATTATAAAATTTCATTTTTGCTCCACAATTTGAGTACCTATATTATTAATTTTACATATATAAACAAATCCTGTATTATTTTTTAAATAATTTTTTTTAAACCAATTAACCATATCATATGCAATATTTAAATTATTAAAAATACTAAAAACTGTAGGTCCTGATCCAGATATTCCGTAACTTAGAGCACCTAATTTTTTTGCTTCATAAGAAATTTTTTCAAAATTAGGTATGAAAGATTTTCTATATGGTTCAGCAATAAAGTCTTTCATTAATTTTGATGCTAATAATTCCTGTTTTGTATAACTAGCATTAATAAAGCCAGCTAAATATTGACTTTGTTTAATAAAAATTTCTTTTTCATATAATTTTGGTAAAACTTTTCTAGAATAAAAAGTAGATAATTTAATTCCAGGATATGCTATTACCCAGAACCAATTTTTGAAAATTGGGATATTTTGAATAATTAAATTATTTTTATTAATAATTAATATTAATTTCATCCCACCTAATAAACAAGGAACAATATTATCATAATGTATATTACCGGATAAAAATCCTTCTAATTCTCCCATTAATTTTAATAAATCAATATTATTTAATGGATTATTACAAAATAAATTTATTGCTTTTAAACAAGCAACAATTGAACATGCACTGGAACCTAATCCTGATGCCACCGGGATATTTTTTTCTAAAATTATTTTTACAGGAATTTTTTCTCCAATTTTTTTACAAAATTTTGTCCAACAATGAAAAATAATATTTTCACAATTATTTTTTGGTAAATCATTTAAAAAAAGACCCTTATTAATCAAAATAAATTTCTTGGATGAAGAAATTGTTATAAAATCTCCTAGTAAACCTTTATCAATTCTAGATAATGCAATTCCTAAAGTATCAAAACCTACATTAATATTTCCAATAGAAGCAGGAGAATAAATTTTAATCATAAATAATAATTTCCTTGTAATTTAATTAAATTAAACGTAATAAATCATTTAATACTCCTGCTGCAGTAACATTATTTCCTGCACCGTATCCTCTTAATATTAATGGATATGGTTGATAATAATTAGTATAAAAAGCAAAAGAATTTTCTCCATTTTTTATTTTAAAAAAAGGATGATTATTATCAATTTGTATAATTTTTACTTTACACACACCTTTTGAATTTATACTACCTATATAACGTAATACTTTATTATTTTTTTTTGCTTCTTGAATTTTTTTTGTGTAAATCACATCTAATTCTGATAAAGACTCCAAAAATTCTTTAAGAGAATCTTTTTTATTAAATTTATTTGGTATAATAGATTCAATAATAATATCATTTAATTCTATATTTAATCCAATTTCTCTAGCTAATATAAGTAATTTTCTAGCTACATCTATTCCAGTAAGATCTGATCTTGGATCTGGTTCAGTAAAACCCATTTTTTTAGCCATAATTATTGATTTTGATAAAGTAACGCCTTCTTCTAACTTACCAAAAATAAATGAAAGTGAACCTGATAAAATTCCAATAAAATTATTAAGTTTATCACCTGTTTTTATTATGTTTTGTAATGTATTAATTACTGGTAATCCAGCACCAACATTAGTTTCATAATAAAAGTTTAAATGTAATTTATTTGCTATTGAACGTATTTCTTTATAATATTTTATTGTAGATGAATTTGCTTTTTTATTAGTAGCAATTATATTAAAACCATCATATAAAAAATCTATATATTTATCTGCAATTGTTTGTGAAGAAGTACAATCAATAATTACGGGTTTAATAAATTTATATTTTTTACATTCATGTAATAATTTTTCTATTGTATAATGATTATTAATATCATTATTAATTTTTTTTTTCCAATTTTTAACATTAATACCATTTATATTAAATAAACAATTTTTTGTATTAATAATACTACAAATTTTTAAATTAATATTTTTATTTTTAAAATAATATTTATTTTGATCAATTTGTTTTAATAAAGTACTACCAATACCTCCAGTACCTATTATAAAAATTTCTAAAATTTTTTCTTTATGAAATAATATTTTATGTGCTATTTTTATAATATTTTTTGCATATTTTTCTTTTATAACAACAGTAATATAATTTTGAAAAATATTTTGTGATATAGTAAATATCTTTATATTTGTTATTTTAAAAATATTTAAAAATTTAGAAATTAAATTTGTAGAATAATTAATATTATTATTAACTAATGTAATTAACGATAAATTTTGAATTATTTTAATTGATTTAATTAAATTATATTTAAATTCTAAATAAAATTCTTCTTTTAATAAAATATTTAAATTATTTAAATCTTTATCTAAAATTAAAATATTAATATTACAATCTTCTGAAGATTGGGTAATAAAATAAATAGATATTTTTAATTTAAAAATAAAAAATAATATTCGTGATATAATATTTTTTATTTGTTTATTCTTATCACCACTAATATTTAACATAGATATATTTTTTAATTCAGTAATTCCTTTTATTTTAGGTAAGATATTTTTTTTTTTATCAAAACTACTAATTAAAGTTCCAGTAGATTTTATATTCATTATATTTTTAATAACACAAGGTATATTATTTTGTAACATTGGTGCTAGAGTTTTATAATGAATTACTTTCGCTCCAAAATATGCTAATTTTATAGCTTCTTTATAGGTAATAAATTTTAATAAATGAGTATTTGATATTAAATTAGGATCTGCTGTATATATACCATTAACATCAGTCCAAATTTCACAATATTTAGCTTTTAAACAAACAGCTAATACTGCTGCAGAATAATCAGAACCATTTCTACCTAATAATACTGTTTCTTTTTTTTCATTAACTGCAGAAAATCCCGGCATTAATATTACGTTAATGTTTAATAAATTAATATTTTTAATGTTTTTAAAAGTTAAATCAATATCTACTGTTGATTCTAAATAAGTTCCATATGCTGATAAATATTTTTTAGGAGAAATTATAAATATTTTATATTTTTTTATTTTTAATAAACTTTCTAACAAAAGAATAGAAAATTTTTCACCTTGTGATAAAATTTTTGCTTTAATGATATTAGGACAATAATTAAGTAAATTAATACCATATAATAATTTTTCTATTTTATTAATAATTTTATTTATATTATTATTTATAGTATAAATATCTAAATTTTTTATATTTTTTTTTAAATTATTAGTTAAATTTATAAAAAATTCTTGGATATAAATTATATCTTTTTTATAATTTTTTTTTTTTATAGATTTTTCTATCATTTTTTCTAAAATATTTGTAATATTTGCAGGAGCGGATAAAACAACTGCTATTTTTTCATTCTTTAAATACATATTAATTATATTAATTATTAATAAAAATCTTTCTGCATTTTTTAAAGATGTTCCACCAAATTTCAATACTCTCATATTGTTAAACCTACCTAAAATTTTAAAATATAAAAATATGAATAAATATATTTATAATTTTTATGAAATAAATATATAACAATGATTTTATTATTTAAATTGAAATATTTAATTTATTTATATTATTAAATAAATGAAGTTTTTTTATTTTAAATAAAATTTTTTAAAAAAAAGATTATAAATAGTTTAAAATAAAAAATAATTTTGTTTATATAAAATTACTATTTTTTATAAATTTTAAATTTATTTATATACATTATAACATGAATAATACATTATTAATTAAATAATTTAATAGTTTATATAAATATTTTTATAAAACTAAATTATCTTATTTTAAGAAAACATCTTTAATATTTTTAACATTTTTATATAAAAAACCTTTTCCTCCTTTAACTGAAAAAAATTTTTTTAATTCTTGATATTTTAATTCAAATTTTTTATTATTTGTTTTTATACAAATTATAGAATTTTTATTAATAAGAAATATCCATTTTAATTTATCTTTTTTTTGAATAAAATCTTTATTATTAATAAAAATTAATCTATTTCCTTTACCTCTAGAAAGTTTAGAAACTTCATCAATAGAAAATAATAAAAATTTATTTAAAAAAGATATAGCTAATATTTTAAAATTTTTATTTTTAATAACTAATGGTGGTAATAATTCAGCATTATCTGATAAATTAATAGATAATTTTCCATTTCTATTACAAGCGATTAAATCATTAAATTTACATATAAAGCCATAACCAGAACTAGAAGAAAGAATAATTTCTTTATTATTAGATTCTATTAATAAACTTTTAATTATAGATCCTTGTGGAATATTTAATTTTCCATTTAAAGGTTCTCCTTGACTACGAGCGGCAGGTAAAGAAAAAGAATCTATGCTATAACTACGTCCTTTTGAATCTAAAACAACTATAGTTTGATTTTTTTTACCTTTTACTGAAATAAAAAAAGAATCTCCTGATTTATAATTTAAACTTAAAGGATCTATAGTATGACCTTTAGCACATCTAATCCAACCCATTTTAGATAAAATAATCGTAATAGGTTCACTTAAAATTAATTCAGATTCATTTAATAATTTTGCTTCTTTTCTTTTTTTAATAATTGAACGACGAGAATTTCCATAATTATTAGCAGATAATAAGATTTCTTTTTTTAAAAGTAAATCCATTTTTTTTTTTGAAAATAATATTTTTTCAATTTTTTTATGTTCTATTTCTAATTTTTTTTTTTCATTTATTAAATTATTTTCTTCTATAAATGAAACAGAACGTAATTTAAAATTAAGTAATGTTTCTATTTGTATATTAGTAAGATTAAATTTTTTTTTAATAATAGAGTGAGGATTTGGATTTAAACGAATAATTTTTATAAAATTTTCTAGATTAGAATAAATTATTAATAATCCTGTAATTATATGTAATCTTTTATTTATTTTTTTTAAATAAAAATTTAAACGTTTTTTTACTATTTTTCTTCTAAATAAAATCCATTCTGATAATATTTCTATTAAATTTTTTACAGCAGGTTTATTATCTAAACCTATCATATTTAAATTAATACGATAACTTTTTTCTAAATCAGTCATAAAAAATAAATGATACATAATTTGTTCAATTTTTAAATAATTAAAATTATTACGAATTATAATAACTATTCTAGTAGGATTTTCATAATCAGATTCATCTCTTATTTCTTCAATCATCGGTAGTTTTTTATTTCTCATTTGTGTTGTAATTTGTTCAATAATACGTATTCCAGAAATTTGATATGGTAATGCTGTAATAATTACAGTATTATCTTTTATTTGCCATACTGCTCTTAATTTGATAGAACCTCTACCTTTTTCATATATTTTATAAATTTCATCTTTAGGTGTTATAATTTCACTTCCAGTCGGAAAATCTGGACCTTGAATAATATTTAAAATTTCATTTAATTTAATTTTAGGGTGATCAATTAATTTTATTATAGCATTAGATATTTCTTTAATATTATGAGGAGGAATATCTGTTGCCATACCTACTGCTATTCCTGTTGATCCATTTAAAATTATATTTGGTAAACATGCTGGTAATATTTTAGGTTCTAATAATGTTCCATCAAAATTAGGTATAAATTTTACAGTACCTTTTTCTACTTCATTTAATAATATATCAGAATATTTTGCTAAACGAGATTCTGTATATCTCATTGCAGCAAATGATTTAGGATCATCTTGAGAACCCCAATTTCCCTGACCTTCTATTAAAGGATATCTATAAGAAAAATGTTGTGCCATTAAAACCATTGCTTCATAACAAGCTGCATCTCCATGAGGGTGATATTTTCCAATAACATCACCAATTGTTCTAGCTGATTTTTTAAATTTACATGATGATTTTAATCCTAATTCAAACATGGCATATATAATTCTTCTTTGTACTGGTTTTAAGCCATCACCAATATGGGGTAAGGCTCTATCAGAAATTACATAAATAGAATAGTTTAAATAAGCGTGTTCTGCAAATTTATCCAATAATATTGTTTCTATTATATTTTTTTTTATTAACTTATTCATTTATTATTTCCTAAGTGAAATTTTATATAAAATATACATTTTTATTATAAAGAAACTTTGTAATATTTTAACTATCAAATAATAAAATTTATATTTAAATTTTAATTATTAAATTGAATTTTAAAGAATAAATATGTTATTTTTATGCAATAATATTTTGTTTTGGATATTTTAATATGCAAAAAATTTATTTTAAGAATAAAAAAAATTTAGTAACTCCAAAAGAATTAAAAGACAAATTACCAATTTCTCATGAAATTAAAAAAAGTATATTAACTTCACGTTCAATTATATCAAATATTATTACTGGTAAAAACCATAGATTATTAATTATTTGTGGACCTTGTTCTATTCATAATATTGATGAAGCAATAGAATATAGTAAATACTTAAAAAAAATGTTTTCTAAAATTCATCATAATATATATCTTGTTATGAGAGTATATTTTGAAAAACCTAGAACAATTTTAGGATGGAAAGGATTAATAAACGATCCATATATGGATTACTCTTTTAATATAAATAAAGGATTATATTTAGCACGTAAATTACTAATAAAATTAGTTAAAAATAATATCCCATTAGCTACAGAAATTTTAGATCCTAATACATTAAAATATCTTGATGATCTTTTAAGTTGGATAGCTATTGGAGCACGTACAGTTGAATCGCAAATACATAGAGAAATAGCTTCTTCAGTTAAAATACCTGTAGGTTTTAAAAATAATATAAATGGTAATATTCTTTCTGCTATAAATGCCATTCAAGCTTCTTCTACAGCACATCATTTTATGAGTACAGATAAAAATGGTAAAATTTGTATTATTAATACTAAAGGAAATAGAAATTGTCATCTTATTTTAAGAGGAGGACAAAAACCTAATTATTATAAATCTGATATAATAGAATGTGAAAAATCTTTATTAAAAGTAAAATTGAAACCTAAAATAATGATAGATTGTAGTCATGGTAATTCTAATAAAGATTTTAAAAAACAAAAATTAGTTATTGATTCGATAATTTCTCAAATTAAAGAAGGAAATAATTCTATTATGGGGATAATGATAGAGAGTTATATAAATGAAGGAAATCAAATTTTAAATATTAATAATTATAAAAAATTAAAATATGGCATATCAATTACAGATGGATGTATAAATTTACAAACAACAAAAAATATTTTATATAAAATAAATAATGAATTAAATTCAATACTTAAATTACGTTCAATATAAAAAAATATTAATAAAATATAATTATAAAAAAATATGTTAAATAAATTAAGTTTATTACGTAATAAAATTGATCTTTTAGATATAAAATTATTAGAGATTTTATCTAAAAGATTAGAGTTAGTAAAAAAAATAGGATTAATAAAAAATCAATACGGACTACCAATTTATGTACCAGAAAGAGAAAAATATATAATTGATTTAAAAAAAAAAGAAGCAAAAAAAAAGGGTATATCTCCTAATTTTATTGAAGATATATTCCATCGTGTAATTAAAGAATCATACTATTATGAAAAAATAAAAAAATTTAAAAAAATAAAACCTGATTTTACAGAAATATTAATTATTAGTCATGATAAAAAAATAAGCTATTTATTTAAAAATATGTTAACTATAACTGGATATAATATAAAATATATAAAAGAGAAAAATCTAAATATTAATAATATAAATTATTTATTTAAAAACATAGGAATGCTTATTTTAGATATATCTAAAAATTTTTTTGAAAAATTTATTAAAAAATTATTTCTTTTACCTAAAAATTGTATTTTAATTGACTTATCTCCTATAAAAGAAATATCTATAAAAAAAATATTAAAAATATATAAAGGACCTGTTCTAGGTTTATATTATTTTTTTGATTACCAAAAAAATTTTTTATTTAAAGAATCTATAATATACTGTGATGGTCGTAAAAAAAAATACTATTATTGGTTCTTAAAACAAATAGAAATTTGGGGATTAAAAATTGAATATATGAGTGTAATAGAACATGATCAATATGTTTTTTTTATAGAATCACTAAAATATTTTTTTACATTAATATATAGTACTTTTTTAATAAAAAAGAAAATATCATTTAATAAAGTTTTAACTTTATTTAAGCCTATATCTTATTTAAATATATTTATTTTAAAAAATTTTTTTTTAGAAAATCCACAATTATATATAAATTTAATTACAGATTCAAAAAACAATATTGAAAATATTAAAAAACATTTAGACTATATTAACAATCTTTCTTTTGTAATTGATAAAAAAAAAAAAATAAAAATAATTAATATTTTTAATAAAATTAAAAATTTATTAATATTTAATAAATAAATTTTAATAAAAATATAAAAAATATTTTTAATTAAATATTTAGATATAAAATTTTAAAAACTTAATATTAACCCAACTTTAATATTAAGTTTCTTCATATTATTTATTAATATTTATTTTACTATATGAATCTTGTAAAATTTTTTTAATTAAATTAATCTCTATACTATTAGGATATTCTTTTAAAAAAATTAAACATCTGTTAATTGTTGATATATAATTTTTCTTTTTAAAAAGAAACTGTATAATATTTAAATCAAATATTCTTACACGTTTTTTCATAGTAATTAATCTTTTTTTAAGATCATTAGTATATATATTATTAGGATAATTTTTAATAAATATTTCCGTATCATTAATAGCTAATTGAGTATAAAAAGGATTACAATCTTTTCTATTTATTCTAAATAAAGTTTGTATTCTAGTATTAGAATCTAAAGATATTTCAGATAAAATTCTAATATAAAAAATATAACTCATAAATGCAGAATAATTATATGATTGTATAAATTCTTCAGTTAATTCTAAAACATTTAAAAAATCTTGATTAAGATAACTTAAATATATTAAATAAACTAAAATTTTTTCAGTATACATATTATATGGATAATTAACATATAAATTACTAAATTTAATGAAAGCTTTATCATATTTTTTACTAGTTAAAATTTTTATAGCTTCTAAATATTCTTGTTTTAGAGAAGTTTTATAGTATTTTTTTTGTGAAATATAATTATATTTACAGCTAGTTGTAAATATTAATAATATACATATTAAAATATTAATAAAAAATAATTTATTTTTTGTAAAAATTTTCATTTTGATTTTTTAAAAAAAGAAATATATTATATTAATATATACTAATTTAATTTTTAAATTATAAATATTAAATATATGCAATATATAAATTTAACTTTTAAAGTTTGTTTAAAATATGATAAAAAAAGATTAGATTTATTTCTTACTAAAAAAATTTTACAATTTTCAAGATCACAAATAAAGAAAACTATTATTAATAATAATGTAAGAATAAATGATGTTGTTATTAACTTACCTAAAAAAAAATTTTTTTTAAAGATATAATTAAAATTAATATATTTATTACAGATAATAATATATGGAAAGCACAAAATTTATATTTAAATATAGTTTATGATGATAAATATATTTTAGTTATAAATAAAACTACTAATTTTGTTGTACATCCTGCTAATAAAAATAAAAATAATACTGTTTTTAACTCTTTATTATATAATTATCCCTTTTTAAGAGATGTACCTAGAGCAGGAATTATACATAGATTAGATAAAAATACAACAGGATTAATGATTATAGCAAAAAATATGAATTCATATTTTTTTTTAAAAAAAGAATTAAAAAATCATAATATTATTAGAGAATATGAAGCTATTGTAAATGGAGTAATTAAAACTAATGGAATAATAAATTATCCAATAAAACGTATATATAAAAAACATAATATTTGTATGCAAATTAATTTATTAGGTAAAAAATCAATAACAAAATATTTTATAAAAAATATATTTAAAAATCATACTCATTTAAGAGTCAGATTAAAAACAGGGAGAACACATCAAATTAGAGTACATTTATCACATATTAATCATAGTATTGTTGGTGATCCAGTTTATAAAAAATTTAAAAATTTTTCTTTAATCAATAATTTTTATAAAAAAAAAATTAATGAAATTATTCAAAGACAAGCTTTACATGCTTGTTATTTGAAATTTATGCATCCATTTTTCAACATAAATATTAAATTATTTTCAATAATACCAAATGATATAAGTAATTTAATTAATTTTTTGAAAAAAAATAAAAATTAAAATATTAAACATAATAAAAAATATATTTATTTAAAAAATAATTTTATTAAAATAAATAATTAGTTTATAATATTAATATCGAATTGTATCTTTTAATTAAGAGTGATAAAAAGTATGATAAATACAAGAAAATATATGTTATTTTTTAGCATGTTATTTTTATTATTAATTACATCTAATAATTGTTTAGCATCTAATAAATTAGATAATTTATCTTTATATGATAAATTAACAAAGGAAGAACAACAATTATTTACTAAAGAATTTGGTAAAAAACCAGTAATAGTTGAATTTTTTTCATTTTTATGTCCTCATTGTTATGAATTTTATACAGGTATTAATCCAAAATTTTTAAAAAATAAAATATCTAAAAATGTAAAAATTATAAGAATTCACTACAGTAAAATGGGTCAAGAAGAAGGTAAAGGTTTATCTACTATATTAGGATATGCTTGGGTTGTTGCTAAAATGTTAAATGTAGAAGATAAAGTAATTGGTCCTATTTTTGATGGTATTCATAAAACTGAATCTATTCATGATTATAATTCCATAAAAAGAATCTTTGTTAGAAAAGCTGGAGTTACAGGTAATATGTTTGATGCTGCATGGAATAGTAATATAGCAAAAATGTTATTTGAAAAAGAATATGATATAATTGAAAAACTTAATATACATTTAGTTCCAGATATATATGTTAATAATAAATTTATAGTAAATATTTCTGGATTATATAATAGTACTAGTAATCTAAATAATTTTTATCAAAATTATATTAATTTAATAAAAAGACTTTTAAAAAGATAATATTTTTAAAAAAAAGATATATATTTTAGTATATTTATAAATATGAAAAAAAAAATAATTTTAATTGATGGATCATTTTGTTTATATCGTGCTTATTATGCTTTACCTAAATTAATTAATACTAAAGGGGATCCTACTGGTGCAATATATGGTTTTATTAAAATTTTTAACAAGATCATAAAAATGAACATAAATAGTTATTTTTTAATTATATTTGATACTAAAGGAATATCTTTTAGAAAAAAAATTTTTAGTGAATATAAATCAAAAAGAACTAATATGCCTGATAATTTAATTTTACAAATTAAACCTTTATTAAAAATTATACAGGCAATGGGATATAATTTTATATCTATAAAAAATATAGAAGCAGATGATATAATTGGTACTTTATCATTAAAAGCAGAACAAAAGAATTATTTAGTTTTTATTTTTAGCTTAGATAAAGATATAACACAATTAGTTAATAAAAATATAAAAATAATTAATCCTATTAATTATTCTATTTCTGGACCGAAAGAGATATATAAAAAATATGGAGTATACCCAAAATTTATTAGTGATTTACTAGCATTAAGTGGTGATTCCATTGATAATATTCCTGGAGTTCCAGGAATAGGAAATAAAATAAGTCAAAAATTAATAAACAAATTAGGAAATTTAAAAAATATATATAAAAATATAAATATTATTAATAACAATAATTTTAGAGGGGGTTGTAATATAAAAAAAAAACTTATAAAATATAAAAAATTAGTTTTTTTGTACCATAAATTAACAAAAATAAAAACTAATATTACTCTAGATATAGATTATTTTAATTTTTTACAGTTTAAAATAAAACCCCAAATAAATTATTTGAAATATTTATTTCAAAAATACGAATTTAATAAATTTAATTAAAATATGTATAAGTTTATTTTATATATTACATATTTTATATTATAAACAATAATTAATATAATTCTTTATTTTCTTTATATTTTTTTTTTTAATTGAAGAAAATGTAATTAATTTAATTTTATTAAAAAATGAACTATTAATTTTTTTTTTTAAAATTTTTATTATTTGGTTTGTATTATTTTTATATTTTTTTTAGATATTTTATCAGTTTTATTTAATATTAATAAAATTGGTTTTTTATAAAAAGATATTTTTTTTAAAATTATTAAATCTATTTCTTTTAATAAATTACGGATATCAATTAAAAGAATAATTCCTTTTAATGAATTTTTGTGTTCTAAATATTTTTGTAAAATATTATAATATTTAAATTTATATTTTTTAATAAATTTATTATATCCATATCCTGGAAAATCTAAAAAACGAATTTTTTTTTTACTATTTTTAAATACATTTATAAATAATGTAGATCCTGGAATTTTACTTACATAAGCTATTTTTTTATTGAGTAAAATATTTATAATAGTAGATTTACCTACATTAGAATAACCAATAAATGCAATATCATGGCTATTAAAAATATTAGTTAAAGTATTAATATTTATAGTACTATAACTGTAATTAATATTATTAAAATTATTCATTATTTTTTATATAATTAAAAATATTGAAATATAGAATGTGAATGTTTCATTAAATAAAATTTCATTATATATTAATAAAAAATTTAAACAATTTAAATAGTATTTTATTAGGATTTATTTATGAAAAAAATACGTAATATAGCTATTGTTGCACATATAGATCATGGAAAAACTACACTAATAGATAAATTATTACAAGAGTCTGATAACTTTCAAAATGTTTTTAAAGACAATAATATAGATAGAATAATGGATAGTAATGAATTAGAAAAAGAAAAAGGAATAACTATTTTTTCAAAAAATACATCTATTTTTTGGAAAAATTATAAAATTAATATAATTGATACCCCTGGACATGCAGATTTTGGTGCAGAAGTAGAACGTATTTTATCAATGGTAGACTCTGTATTATTATTAGTTGATGCAGTTGAAGGTCCTATGCCTCAAACAAGATTTGTTGCATTAAAATCTTTTACATATAATTTAAAACCTATTGTAGTAATTAATAAAATAGATAGAAATTTTATTAGGCCTGATTGGGTTGTAAATCAAATATTTGATTTATTTGTTAATTTAAATGCTTCTGATGAACAATTAGATTTTCCTATAGTATATACTTCTGCACTTAAAGGAACTTCTGGATATGAAGTAAATAAAATGCAAAAAAATATGGATATATTATTTAAAACTATTATTAAATATGTTCCTTCTCCAAGAGGAAATATTAATAAACCATTTCAAATGCAAATATCTCAAATAGAATATAATAAATATATAGGTAATATTTGTATTGGTTTAATAAATAACGGAAAAATTAAAAAAAATCAATATGTTAATATTATAAAAAAAAATAAAAAAGTTAAAAAAGTTAAAATTTTATATATTATATTTAATATAGGACTAAAACCTGTATATACAGATAATGCTCAATCGGGTGATATTGTAGGTATTGCTGGTTCAGGATTTGAAGATGTGAATATTTCTAATACAATTTGTGATATTAATTATAATATATCTTTACCTTCTTTAAGAATAGAAAAACCTAAAATAGGTATGTTATTTCATGTAAATAATTCTCCATTTTCTGGAATAGAAGGTAAACATATAACATCTAATAAAATATTTAATAGAATCAATAGAGAATGTCTACATGATGTTGCATTAAAAATAACTAAAACAAAAAATAACAATATTTTTTATGTATCTGGTAGAGGAGAATTACATTTAATTATTTTAATAGAAAATATGAGAAAAGAAGGATTTGAATTATCTGTATCTAAACCTCAAATTATATCTAAAATAATTAATGGTAAAAAACAAGAACCATTTGAAGTATTAGTTTTAGATTTTAAAAAAGATAAAAAAGGTAATATAATTCAATTAATTAGTAAAAGAAAAGCGATTATAAATAATATTATTTTAGATGATTATAATAATAGAATAAAAATTGAAGCAATTATTTCAAGTAGAGGATTAATTGGTTTTAGAAATGAATTCATAAATATAACTTCAGGTACTGGTGTAATGAATTCTTTTTTTAGTCATTATGGTATTAATAAATATCATATAATTGGAGAAAGAAATAATGGTGTTTTAATTTCAAATAAAGAAGGTTATGCAGTTTCTTTTGCTTTATATAATTTACAATCTAGGGGTAAATTATTTATTAATCCTGGAGAAAAAATATATGAAGGACAGATAATAGGATTACATAATAAATCAAATGATCTTACTGTAAATTGTTTAATTAATAAAAAATTAACTAACATGAGAGCATCAGGTAGTGATAATCCTATCAATTTAATTCCTATAAAAAAAATATCATTAGAAGAAGCAATAGATTTTATAAATAACGATGAATTAGTAGAAATTACACCAAAATCAATTCGTATTCGAAAAAAATATTTAACAAAATCCCAGCGTAAATTAATAAAAAAGATATAAAAATTTACACAGTAATTCTTTATATATACCAAATATAATAATAATTATTGGAGCTGGGGGGATTCGAACCCCCGTCCAAAATTACTACACTTTCAGAACTACATGTTTAGTTTTATCTTATAAAAATTTCTTAATATAAACTGATAAAACCAAGTTTTATATTATATAGTCTAATAATTACTTTAGTATATAATTTTAAGACCAATTATATACGATCTCTTTTTTTTATGACCTATTTACTTTTTATCAAAGAGAAAAATAATAAGAAACAGGGCTTCCTGCAGTTTTTTATGCTGCTAAAGCATATTTTTCATTATTTGCAACTATATTGTACGGTTTTTTTACAAGGCCTACCGTTCCTTGACATGCTCTTAAAGTTTTATAACTTTGTCAAATCCATAATCAGCCCCATAAATTTTTAAGTATTTTTTTTCAAAAAACGTAATTTATTAATATTCCATTCTTTATTTTTTATAATATTTCTTTTATCGTATTTTTTTTTACCTTTAACAACTGCAATTTTTAATTTACACCAAGATTTTTTCCAAAAAAGACCAATAACTACTGCGGTAAATCTGTTTAAATATATATAATTTCTTAATAGTTCTATTTCTTTTTTTTTTAATAATAATTGTTTTTTCCTGTTGTTATCATATTGTATATGATTACAAATTGTTTTAATAGGATTAATACCTAGATTAAATACATATATTTTATTATTTAAAAAACTTATATAACTATTAATAATATTAACTCTATTTAATCTTAAAGATTTTACTTCCCAGCCTTGTAAAATAAGACCTGCATTTATCTTTTCTTGAATAAAAAAATTATAATAAATTTTTTTATTAAAAATAATATATTTTTTTTTTCCATTATAAAAATATTTTATTATTAAACATATTTAATTATAATATTTATATTTAATAATATCAATATATTATATATATTTTTTTAAAATTTCAATTTTTATTAAATAAATAAAATATTTGATTATTATTAATCAATTTTTTAATATTTATTATTATAAAAAATAATATATATTATTATTTATAATAAGTGTTTATTTTTAAATTTTATATAAAATTTATATAAGGATAGTATATGAAAAATAATAAATCATCAAATAATATTAAAAAAAATAATATAGAAAAAAAAGAGGAAAGTAAAAAACTAAATTTTATCAATATAGATAATAATATAAAAAAACAAAATTATAAACATGAAAATGAAAATGAAAATAAAAATGAAAATGAAAATACTAAAGAATATAATATTGAATATTTTAAAAAACAAAATGATAGTTATAAACTTGAAATCATTGAACTTAAAAATAAATTAATAAAATATGAAAATAATATATGGGATATAAAACTACGTTCTCAATCTGAAATTGAAAATGTAAGACGTAGAGCTTCATTAGATATAGAAAATGCTTATAAATTTTCATTAGAAAAATTTATTAAAGAATTATTACCTGTAATAGATAATTTAGAAAGAGCTATAAATTTAAAGACAAAACAGAAAAATAATATTGATCAATCTATAATTGAAGGTATTAAATTAACTTTAAAATCATTATTAGTATTAATTAAAAAATTTGGTATTAGTATTATAAATAAAATTAATATACCTTTTGATCCCACTAAACATCAAGCAATGTCTATTATAGAATCAGATACAATTAAAGAAAATTATATTTTAGAAATTTTACAAAAAGGATATTTTCTTAATATGAGATTATTAAGACCAGCAATGGTAATTGTATCAAAAAATAAAAAAATTAATAATAATTAATATTTAGTTTTGTTAATATGTTCATTAATTATAAATAGTTAATGAACATTTTATTTTTATAAAATATTACAAAAAATAGGATATTATAAATGTCTAAAATTTGTCAAATAACAGGAAAAAAAACAATAAAAGGTAATAATCGTTCTCATGCAATGAATGCAACTAAAAGGAAATTTTTACCAAATATTCATTTTCATAAGTTTTGGTTAAAAAAAGAAAAAAAATTTATAACTATAAAAGTATCTGCAAAAGGTATGAGATTAATCAATAAAAAAGGTATTGAAAATATTTATTTATATAAAAAATAAAGGTTATTTTTATGGCAAAAAAAAAACGTATTATAATTAAATTAATTTCATCAGCTCAAACTGGTCATTTTTATACTATTACTAAAAATAAAAAAAATACACAAAAATTAGAAATAAAAAAATTTGATCCTTATATAAGGAAACATGTATTGTATAAAGAAAAAAAAATTTAATAAAACTTAATCTTTTAAGATGAATAATTCATAATATATTAATCAATAATATGTTTAATAATTAACAATTATTGATTAATATTTTTTTAAAAAATTTTATTCAAATATTTTAGAATTTTTAAATCTTTTTTTAAAATTTTCAACACGTCCTTTAGTATCAGTTATTTTTTGTTTTCCTGTATAAAAAGGATGACATATATAACAAACATCTAAATTTAATTCTTTATTATTTTTTAAAGTTGATCTAGTATGAATAGTATTACCACAAGAACATTTTGCAATAATTTTATTATATTCAGGATGAATATTTTTTTTCATAAATTACCAATAATGTATTTTTTATAAAAAATCTTTATTTATATATTTTATAAATATATTGTATTATTACAAGAAAATTTTTATAAAAAAGAATAAAAATTTTAAATTATGAATATTGTTAAAGTTGTATTTAATAATTCTGTTATATATAATAAATTTGATTATTTATTACCTAAAAATACATCAATTTATATTGGATGTAGAGTTATAGTTCCTATAAAAAAAAAAAATTATATAGGTATAGTAATAGAAATTAATAATTTTTCTAAACTATCTATAAAAAAATTAAAATTTTTATATAAAATTTTAGATAAAAAACCACTTTTTAATTCTTCTATTTTAGATTTTGCAAAACAAATTTCTAAATATTATAAATATCCTATTGGATTTATATTATTTCAAATACTACCAATATTTTTTAGGAAAAAAAATAAATATAAAATAAATTTAAAAAATAATCTACAAGTAGATAAAATAAATATTTTAAGTAATAATAAATTAATAAAATTATATAATTTTAAAAAAATAAAAAATTTTTTGTTAAATAAAAAAAAAAATAATAATTTTTATCAAGAAAATATAGATAAAATATTACAATTTTTAGAAAAAAAAAATTTTCAAAAAAAATTTTATGTTTGGGTAACACAAGATAATATTATTTTTCTTGAAAAAATAAATATCTATTTAAATATTATAGAAAAAATTATATTTCAAAAAAAACAGGTATTAATAATAGTACCACAAAAATATCATTTTTTTTATTTGTATCAATATTTTATATCTAAATTAAATGTTTCAGTATGTTTACTATATTCAAATTTTAAAAATAAAAAAACATTACCAATTTGGGAAAATATAAAAAATGGTAAAATATTAATTATTATTGGTACAAAATTTACTATTTTTACACAATTTTTAAAATTAGGACTAATTTTTTTAATAGAAGAACATAATTTTATATATAAAAAAACAAATATATATAAATATAATATAAGAGATATTGCTATTTTAAGAGCAAAAATTGAAAATATTCCTATTATATTAAGTTCAAAAACATTAAGTTTAGAAACATTATATAATATAAATATAGGAAAATTTAAATTTTTATTACAAAATAATAAAAAAATATTATATACAAATTTTTTTAAATTTTTAATTTTAGATATAAATAAACAAGTTTCAAAATTACAGTTATTTCATAAAAATTTAATAACAAAAATACAATTATCTATCAAAAATAATGAACAAGTTATTATTTATTATAAATATCAAGGATATTCTAATCTTATTTTATGTAATTTTTGTAAAAAACCCTTAAAATGTAAAAATTGTAATAAAAATTATATTTTTTTCAAAAAATTATGGAAATTATACTGTATATTTTGTAAAAAAAATATAAATATGTTAAATTTTTGTCCTTTATGTAAAAAAAATTTTTTTATACCAATAGGTATTGGACAAGAGCAACTAATTGAATTTTTAAAAAAATTATTTCCAAATATTTTAATTTTAAATATTAATAATAAAAATTTTTTAAAAAAAATTTTATTAATTAAAAACAATAAACCATTAATAATAATTTCTTCTCAAATTTTATATAAAAAATATTTTTCTTTTTTAGTTAATACTTTAATTATTATTTTAAATATAGACAATATTTTTTTTTCTAAAAATTTTAGAACAACAGAATATTTTTCTCAATATATTTTTAATATATTAAATAATCATTTAGATACAAGTGTAAGAAAAAAAAAAATTATTCTTCAAACAAATTATCCATATAATAAAATTATTATAAAAATATTTAAAAAATATAATACATATTATAATATTGCAAACCTTCTTTTAGAAGAAAGAAAAATAATGCTATTACCACCTTTTACAAATCATATTATTCTAATTTTAGAATCTTATGATAAAAAAATTTTATTAAATTTTTTAGAAACATTAAAAAAAAAAATAATATATAAATGTGTAAATGAAAAAAATTTTTTTATTATTGGTCCTTTATCATTATTACAAAATAAAAGAAAAGGATTATTTAGAAAACAAATTATTCTACAACATACTTTAAAAAGTAAATTACAATTTATTATAAATTATATTATTTCTATTAATAAAAAAATTATAAATTTTAACAAAGTTAAATTAACAATTAACATTGATCCAATATAATTATAAAAATAAAATAACTTAATATTCTATTATTAAATATGGTAAATAATCTTATGTATAATTTTAATAAATTTGATGTAATAGTTATAGGTGGAGGACATGCCGGTACAGAAGCTGCTATAGCTAGTGCTAAAATGAAAAAAAAAACTCTTTTAATTACAAATAATATAGATACAATAGGTCAAATGTCTTGTAATCCAGCTATAGGTGGTATTGGAAAAAGTCATTTAGTAAAAGAAATAGATGCCTTAAATGGAATAATGGCTACTGCAATCGATTATTCTGGAATTAATTTTAAAATACTTAATATTAGTAAAGGTCCTGCTGTTAGATCAACAAGAGCACAAGCAGATAGAGAATTGTATAAATCTCAAATTAAATTACTGTTAAGTAAAGAAAAAAATTTATTTATTTTTCAACAAGAAGTAAAAAAAATTATAATTAAAAATTATAAAATTATAGGTATTATTACTAAAAATAATGATATTATTAATACAAAAATTGTAATCTTAACTACTGGTACTTTTTTAAATGGTCAAATTTATATTGGATTAAATAATAAATATTATGGAGGAAGAATTAATGATCCTTCATCTACAGAATTAGCTGATTTTTTAAATGAATTACCTTTAAAAAAAGGAAGATTAAAAACAGGTACTCCTCCAAGAATTGATAAAAGAAGTATTGATTTTTCTAAATTAGAAATACAATATAGTGATAATCCATTACCTTATTTTTCTTTTATTGGTAACTCTAAACAACATCCTAAACAAATACCTTGTTATATTACATATACTAATAAAAATACACATAAAATAATAATAGATAATATTATTAAAAGTCCAGTATATAGTGGTTTAATTAAAAGTAAAGGTCCTAGATATTGTCCTTCTATTGAAGATAAAATTATTAGATTTCCAGATAAAGATAAACATCAAATTTTTTTAGAACCGGAAGGGTTATTAAGTTATGAAATTTATCCTAATGGTATTTCAACAAGTCTCCCATTTGATATGCAATTTTTAATTATACAATCTATTAAAGGTTTAGAAAACGCATATATTACAAGACCAGGATATGCTGTAGAATATGATTTTTTTGATCCTAGAGGATTAAAACCTACAATGGAAAGTAAATTTGTAAAAGGATTATTTTTTGCAGGTCAAATTAATGGTACTACTGGTTATGAAGAAGCTGCATCACAGGGATTAATAGCTGGATTAAATGCGTCTCTTTTAATTGATAATAAAAAAAGTTGGTATCCATTAAGAAATCAAGCATATATTGGAGTATTATTAGATGATTTATGTACTTTAGGTACAAAAGAACCATATCGTATGTTTACTTCTAGAGCAGAATATAGATTAATATTACGTGAAAATAATGCAGATATTAGATTAACAGAAATAGGTCGTAAACTAGGTTTAGTTGATGATATACGTTGGAAAAAATTTAATGAAAAATTAGAAAGTATTGAAAAAGAATATCAAAAAATTAAAAATTTTTGTATTAATTTAAATGATAAGAAAAATATTAAAAAAATAAATCTTTTATTACAAAATCCAATAAAAAAAAATATAAATGGTTTAAACTTATTAAAACGTTCTGATATTAATTATTTAGATTTAATTAAATTAAAATTGTTTAATTTAAAAAAAAAAAATATAGAAATTATCGAATATATTGAAACTGAATTAAAATATCAAGGATATATAAAAAGACAAAAAGAATTTATAAAAAAATTTCAAAAAAATGAAGAAAAATTAATACCAATAAATATTAAATACTGTAATATTAAAAGTTTATCACATGAAGCTAAAGATAAATTTGATTTATATAAACCGTTTACTATTGGACAAGCTTCTAGAATACCTGGGATAACACCAGCAGATATTTCAATACTCTTAATTTATTTATTAAAAAATAAAAAAATGTATTAATTTAATATATTTATTTTCAATATTTATTGAATATTTAAAATTTTTTTATAAAAAAACTAAAATTAAATATTTTTTATTTATAAAAAATTTATATAGAATTTTAATAAAAATATTTTTCTTACTTAATAATTAATTACAAAAAATATAATAAAAAAGTTTATTAAAATTATTTATAAATATTAAAATTTTTAAAAAAATAAATTTAATAAAAAATATGTTCTATTACTAATATTAATAGTCTAGTCTATCTAATAATATATATTATTATAATTATTACTTATTTTATTAAAATAAAAAAATAATATTCATTATACTTAAAACTTATAATTTAACTAATTTTATTATTTTTGAATAAATATTCTAAAGATAGAAATCTTGTTTTTTTTTATTTTTTAAATAAAAAAGTAATTAAATATTTTTATAAAATTAATTCATTTAAATTTATTTAAATTTTATTTATATTAAAAGGTATTATATATGAAACAAAATTTATTTGTTATAAAAAGAAATAGATGTAAAGAATTAGTAAATATAGATAAAATAAATATTTTACTATCTTATGCATCACAAAATTTACAAAAAATATCTTTATCGCAAATAAAAAAACAATTATTTCTACAAATATATAACAAAATTAGTACAGTAAATATTCATAATATTTTAATTAAAATAACAGCAGATCTTATTTCAGAAACAAATCCTGATTATCAATATATGGCTGCTAGGTTAGCTATTTCATATTTAAGAAAAGAAGCATATGGAAAATTTATTCCTCCAAAATTATATGATCATGTAAAAAATATGGTATATTTAAAAAAATATGATAAATTCCTTCTAAAAGAATATACAAAAAAAGATTTTGATGTAATGGAAAAATTTCTTGATCATAATCGTGATATGAATTTTTCATATGCGGCAGTTAAACAATTAGAAGGAAAATATTTAGTTAAAAATAGAATAACAGGAAAAATTTATGAAAGTGCACAATTCTTATATATATTAATTGCAGCATGTTTATTTGCTAAATATCCATCTAATAAAAGAATAAATTATATTAAATTTTTTTATGAAGCTATTTCTAAATTTAAAATTTCTTTACCAACACCAATTATGTCTGGTGTACGAACTCTTACAAAACAATTTAGTTCGTGTATTTTAATTGAATGTGGAGATAATATTAATTCAATTAATGCTACTACTAGTAGTATAGTAAAATATGTTTCTCAAAAAGCAGGTATAGGTATTAATGCAGGAAGAATTCGTGCTGTAGGAAGTCCTATTAGAAATGGTGAAGCATTACATACTGGGTGTATCCCTTTTTATAAACATTTTCAAACAGCAATTAAATCTTGTTCTCAAGGAGGTGTAAGAGGAGGAGCAGGTACGTTATTTTATCCTTTATGGCACTTAGAGATTACTAATTTATTAGTTTTAAAAAATAATAGAGGAATTGAAAATAATAGAGTAAGACATCTTGATTATGGAGTACAAATTAATAAATTATTATATCAAAGATTAATTAATGGAGAAAAAATTACTTTATTTAGTCCTTCAGATGTTCCTGATTTATATACATATTTTTTTTCAAACCAAAAAAAATTTAATAAACTTTATGAAAAATATGAAAAAAATATTAAAATTAGAAAAAAAAAAATTAGTGCTATAAATTTATTTTCATTAATGATGCAAGAACGTACTTCTACAGGAAGAATATATATTCAAAATGTTGATCATTGTAATACTCATTCTGCATTTAATCCTAAAATAGCTCCAATAAAACAATCAAATCTTTGTTTAGAAATTACTCTTCCAACAAAAACTTTAAATAAAGTTGATGATCCTAATGGTGAAATAGGATTATGTACTTTAGCTGCTTTTAATTTAGGACAAATTAAAAACCTAAAAGAAATAAAAAATTTATCAAATTTAATTGTACGAGCATTAAATTGCCTATTAGATTATCAAAAATATTTAATTCCTGCTGCAAAAAATTCTGCTTTAGGTCGTAGACCATTAGGTATTGGAGTAATTAATTTTGCATATTATTTAGCAAAAAATAATGTACGTTATTCTGATAATAGTGCAAATAATTTAACACATAGAACATTTGAAACTATACAATATTATTTATTAAAAGCATCTAATAAATTAGCTAAAAGTGAAGGACCTTGTCCTTTATTTAAAGATACAAATTATTCAAAAGGTATACTACCTATTGATACTTATAAAAAATTTATTGATAATATCCATACAGAAAATTTACATTGTAATTGGGAAAAATTACGAAAAAATATAAAAAAATATGGATTACGTAATTCTACTTTATCAGCTTTAATGCCATCTGAAACTTCTTCTCAAATCTCAAATGCTACTAATGGTATTGAGCCCCCTAGAGGTTTTATTAGTATAAAAACATCTAAAAATGGTCTTTTAAAACAAGTAGTTCCTGAATTTTTAAAATTAAAAAAAAAATATGAATTGTTATGGGATATTCCGAATAATAATGGTTATTTAAATTTAATAGGTATCATGCAAAAATTTATTGATCAATCTATTTCTTCAAATATAAATTACGATCCTAATCGTTTTAATCAAAACAAAATACCAATGCAACAATTATTAAAAGATTTATTAATTTCATATAGATTAGGTATTAAGACCTTATATTATCAAAACACTAGAGATGGGGCAAAAGATAATCAAAATGAAAATTTTTTAGAAGAAAATAATGTATGTTTTAATGGAACTTGTATAATTTAATTTTAAATAATTTTTAATTATAATTTGGATAATTAAATGAGTTATACTACTTTTTCAAAAAAAAAAAATAATCAATTAAAAGAACCTATGTTTTTTGGACAATCTGTAAATGTTTCCCGTTATGATCAACAAAAACATTGTATTTTTGAAAATTTAATAGAAAAACAATTAAGTTTTTTTTGGAGACCTGAAGAAGTAGATATATCATATGATCGAATTCATTATCAAAATTTACCAAAAAATGAAAAACACATATTTATTAGTAATCTAAAATATCAAACTTTATTAGATTCTATTCAAGGTAGAAGTCCTAATATAGCATTACTTCCTCTTGTTTCTATCCCAGAATTAGAAACATGGATAGAAACATGGTCCTTTTTTGAAACAATACATTCTAGATCATATACACATATAATTAGAAATATTGTAAATGATCCATCAATAATTTTTGATGATATTGTGACTAATCATAATATTATTCTTCGTACAAATGATATTATTAAATATTATGATGAACTTATTAAAATTACTAATTATTGGCATTTATTTGGTGAAGGTACTTTTTTAATAAATAAAAAAAAATTTACTATTAATTTATATAATTTAAAAAAAAAATTATATTTATGCTTAATGAGTGTTAATATTTTAGAAGCTATCAGATTTTATGTAAGTTTTGCATGTTCTTTTGCTTTTGCAGAAAGAGAATTAATGGAAGGTAATGCTAAAATAATTAGATTTATAGCTAGAGATGAATATTTACATTTAATAGGTACTCAATATATTATAAATATGATGCAAAAAGGAGAAGAAGATAAAGATATGGCAAAAATTGCCATTGAATGTCAAAAACAATGTTATCAATTATTTTTAAACGCATCTATACAAGAACAAAAATGGGCAGAATATTTATTCTGTAATGGATCAATGATAGGATTAAATAAAAATATTTTATGTAAATATATCAAATATATTACTAATATTAGAATGGAAAAAGTTGGGTTAAAAAGTCCATTTACTATTAAAAAAAATCCTATTCCATGGATTAATTCTTGGTTAATTTCAGATAATGTACAAATGGCACCTCAAGAAGTAGAAGTTAGTTCCTATTTAATAGGACAAATTGATTCTACAGTAGATATTAAAAAATTTAAAAATTTTAAATTATAAATTTATTATTTTATGACTGTTATCTAAATTTTAATATTATATAACAGTCATAATTTTAATTATTATTCTTTTTAAGAAAAAAATTAAGGATTTATTTTATTAAAAAGTATAGAGAATAAAGAGATATTATTAACAAAATAAAACAAAAAATTTTTTCTATTCTATTTAAAAATAGAATATTTGGATTTTTAATTTTAGTTAAAATTAAAAATATTAATCCAGGAGCATACAAGATTAATGATAATAATAAATTTAAAAAACCGGCTGCATATAATAACCATATAGAATAAAGACAAGAACCAAAACTTATAAATAAATTAAATTTATTCTTTTTTAAAGATATTTTAAATAAATAAGCACCTACTAAAAAATATGGTATTAATATCATTTCAGAAGCAATAGTTAATAATTTATTATAATCTATTTTAGTTATCCAAATCAATATTAAACATATTTGCATACTTATATTTGTAAATAATAAAGCATATGATGGTGCTCTATTTTTATTTTGTTTAGATAGTATGCTGGGAAATATATTATTTTTAGAAGCTATCCATGGAACTTCTGCTGCCATAATAGTCCAACTAAGATAAGCTCCACAAACTGATATAATTAAACTAATTGCAATAAATAAATTTCCAAAATTTCCAATTAAAATTGTCATTATTCCTGCCATTGAAGGATTTCTCATACTTGCTAAATCAATTCTATCAAGAATCCCAAAAGATAATAAAGTTACTAATAAATATATAAATAATGCAATAATAACTGATAATAAAGTTGCTTTACCTACATCATTTTTGTTTTTTGCTCTAGATGATAAAATTACAGCACCTTCTACACCAATAAATACCCATAATGTTATTAACATTGTGTTTTTAATTTGTTTCCAAATTGGAATATTTAAATTTAATCCCATGAAATCTATTTTGAATATTTTAAAATTAAAAGCAATAAAAGATAAAAATATAAAAATAATTAAAGGAATTAATTTACATAATGTAGTTATTATATTGATAATAGAAGCAGTTTGTGTTCCATTAAGTAATAAAAAATGAACTAACCATAATAAAATTGAGGCTCCTAATATAGATTGCCATGTATTTCCATTACTAAAAATAATATGAGTTGGAGTATCAACAAAAAAACTAATTGCAGAAAATACTATTACTAAATAAGAAATATTAGCAATAACAGCACATAACCAATATCCCCATGCAGAGTAGAAACCAATTAAATTACCAAATCCATCTTTGGCATATGCAAAAATTCCTCCTTGTAATTTAGGTTTTAATTGATTAAGTAATAATAATGTTGTAGCTAAAAAAATAATTCCAATCCCAGTAATACTCCATCCTATAATTAAAGCTAAAGGACTTGCAATTAAAGCCATATTTTGTGGTAAACTAAATACTCCAGCTCCCAACATAGAACTAAGAACTAACGATATAAGTGATATTAAATTTAATTTTTTATTCAAAATAATTCCCTTTTTTATATAAATTATTAATTTTATATTGTTAATTTAAAATATTAATTTTATTAAAATCAATAATAAAATATTTATATATAAATTTTATAAAAAAATTATTTTTTCATACTGGATTATGTATATTTATAAAATTAGTTTTTAACTTAAATTTATTTTTTAACCATTTCCCTAACATTATTACTCCTCCTTTTTCAGTAGCATGATGTCCAGCACTAATAAAATGAATTCTATTTTCATAAGCAATATGAATATTCATTTCTGATACTTCTCCTGTAAGAAAAACATCTACATTAAATTTTATAACTTCTTCAAAAAATTTTTGTCCTGCTCCACTGCACCAGGCAATTTTATAGATTTTTTTTGGAGCATTTTCTCCAAAATGTAATGGTATTCTATGTAGTTTTTTTTTTATTTTAAAAAGAAAATTTTTTATATTAATTTTATTTTTTAAATATCCGTAAAAAATAAAAGGATTAATTTTTCCTATAATATTTATATTTAATAGTTTAGCTAAATAAACATTATTTCCTATTTTTAGGTTAATATCTAAAGGAAGATGCCAACTATATAAATTAATATTATTTTTTAAAATTGTAGATATTCTTTTTTTTTTAAATCCTCTAATTATTGGAGATTCATGATACCAAAAATATCCATGATGAACTATAACAGCATCTGTTTTAAATTTTACAGCAATATCTAATAATTTTTGACAAGCACTAACACCCATTATAATATTTTTTATATATTTTTTACCTTCTATTTGTAATCCATTAGGTATATAATCTTTTATATTAATGTTAGTATTTAATTTATTATTAATAATAATCTCTAATTCTTTATTTTTTATCATATTATTTTACTAATGTTAATTTTATTTATAAAATAAATTTATATTTTTTTTTAAATTTTAGGAAATTAATAATTCATCTTTTAAGATAAAAGAATCTTTTTTTTTTTTTTTTTTTTAGAAAAAAATAAAATTTATGTGAGGAAATTAAATGTTTGAAAATTTAAGTAAGAAATTATCTAAAATATTACTAAAAATTAGGAATTATGGACGTTTAACAGAAAAAAATATTCAAGATACTTTAAATGAAATTTATAATAATTTATTAGAATCAGATGTTGCTTTAATAGTAATTAAAGATTTAATTAATAATATTAAAAAAGAAGTTATTGGTAAAAAAATTAATAATAATTTTACTCCAGGACAAGAATTTATTAAATTAATACATGAGAATTTAATTAAATTAATGAGTTCTTCTAATAAAAATATTAACATAGCAACTCAACCTCCAGCTGTAATATTATTTGCTGGATTACAAGGAGTAGGAAAAACGACTAGTGTTGTAAAATTAGCATATTTTTTAAAAAAAAAATATAAAAAAAAAATTTTAGTAGTATCAACAGATATATATAGACCTGCAGCTATACAACAATTAAAAATTTTAGCACAAAGTGTAAAAATTAATTTTTTTGATATAGATTCAAATATTTCTCCAATAGAAATATCTAAAAAAGCTTTTTATTATGCTAAAATAAATTTTTATGATGTATTAATTATAGATACAGCGGGTAGGTTACATATTAATGATAAAATGATGGAAGAAATAAAAAATATTTCTAATTTATTATGTCCTATAGAAACTTTATTTGTTATAGATGCAATGACTGGACAAGATTCTATTAATAGTGCTAAAAAATTTGATAAATTATTATCAATAACAGGAATTTTTTTAACAAAAACTGATAGTGATACTAGAGGAGGTGCTGTTTTATCTGTAAAATATATAATTAAAAAACCTATAAAATTTATTGGTAATGGAGAAAAGATAAATAATATTGCAATATTTTCTCCTGAAATTATTGCTTCTAAAATATTAGGTATGTCTTCTGAGTTAGCTATTATTGAAAATATTAAAAATAAAATTAATTTAAAAAAAAATAAAGAATTAATTGATAAATTAAAAAATAAAAATACATTAAGTTTACAAGATTTTGTGGAACAATTAGAACAAATAAAGAAAATAGGTAATGAAAATATTACTTATTTATTAAAAAAAATGCAAATAAATAATATATATTCTGTACATCCTATTATGAATATTTTACATATAGATAATTCTACTATAAATGATATTAAAACAATAATTAATTCTATGACTAATGTAGAAAGAAAAAATATAGATATAATTAATTATTCTAGGAAAAAAAGAATATCATTAGGATCTGGAGTTTCTATTTTAAAAATAAATGCTATACTAAAACAATATTATCAAATGAGATTAGTCACTAAAAAAATGAAAAAAAATAATAGTATTAATAAAATAATTAAATATGTAAAAAATTTTTTTAATTTTAAAAATTAGGAGTAAAATATGGTTAAAATTAGATTATCTAGAAAAGGAATAAAAAAAAAACCTTTTTATCAAATAATTGTTACTGATAGTAGAAATTCTCGAGATGGATATTTTATAGAAAAATTAGGTTATTTTAATCCGTTAAGTTTACAAAAAAATTCTAAAAAAAAAATATTAAAATTTAATAAAGAAAGGATAAATTTTTGGTTATCTAAAGGAGCAGTTCTTTCAAAAAGAGTTAATAGTTTAATTAAATAAATTAATAAATTTATTTATGAATATTTTAAAAGAAAAAATAACTTTAGGAAAATTTGGTAAAACTTATGGTATAAAAGGATGGATTAAATTATTTTCTTATACCCAAAATAAGAAAAATATTTTTTTATACAAAAAATTATTTATACAAAAAAATATAAAAAATATTTTTTTTATAAAATTTAATCAATATATAAAAAAAAAAAAGTATTTTATTGTACAAATAAATAATTTTTATAAAACTGAAGAAATTATAAATTTTATTAATCATAAAATTTATATTTTTAAATATCAATTAGTTAAATATAAAGATAAACAAGAATATTATTGGAATGATATAATTGGATGTCATATATTAAATATTAATAAAGTTTATTTAGGTAAAGTTATAAACATAATAGAAACAAAAATATATGATATTATCATAATTAAATCTAATAACTTATATAAAAAAAATAAAAAAATATTAATTCCATTTATTGAACCTAATATAATTAAAAATATTGATTTAATTAATCATATTATTAAAGTAAACTGGAGTTTATAATTTTATAGATAAAATAAAAAATCATTATGTGGATTAGTATTATCAGTTTATTTCCTGAAATGTTTAAGAAAGTTATTAAATATGGATTAATTAATAAAAGTATAAAAAAAAAATTATTAAATATTAGTTTTTGGAATCCTAGAAAGTTTATTAAAAATAAATTTAATAAAATAGATTCTCCTATATATGGAGGAGGAGGCGGTGTTATATTAAAAGCAGAACCATTAATAAAATCTATTTATAAAGCAAAATTAGAAATGAAAAGTAATGTTAAAATAATTTATTTATCTCCACAAGGTAAAAAAATTAATATTTCTTATACTAAAAAATTATTATCATATAAAAAAATGATATTTCTTTGTGGTAGATATAAAGGTATTGACGAACGAATTATTACTAATTTTGTAGATGAAGAAGTATCAATTGGTGATTATATTCTTAGTGGGGGAGAATTACCTGCTATGATATTAATAGATATATTAGTTAGACAAATTCCTGGTGTATTAAATACAATGTCATCAAATAATACTGATTCTTTTTTTAATAATGGATTGTTAGGATGTCCTAATTATACTCGTCCTAAAATATTAAAGAATTTAAAAGAAAATAGTGTTCCTTCTATATTATTATCAGGAAATCATAAAAAAATAAAAAAATGGAGATTACAGCAGTCATTAGGAATGACTTGGTTAAAAAGATCAGATTTATTAAAAAAAAAAAAATTAACAAAAGAAGAAAAAATTTTATTAAATAAATTTAAAAATTCTTTTTTAAAGAAGAATAATATTACGGAGTATAATTAAATGAATGATATTATTAAATATTTAGAAAAAAAACAAATGAAAAATTATCAAAAATTTACTTCATTTAGATCTGGAGATACATTAAACATAAAAATTTGGGTAGTTGAAGGATCAAAAAAAAGACTTCAAAATTTTGAAGGTATTGTTATTTCAATAACAAAAAAAAATAGTTTTAATTGTTCTTTTACAATTAGAAAATTATCCAATGGTATTGGAATTGAGCGTACTTTTCCTTTATATTCTAAAATAATTCATTCAATTATAGTTAAAAAAAAAGGTCATGTAAGAAAAGCAAAGTTATATTATTTACGTAAATTAACTGGCAAGGCAGCTCGAATTAAAGAAAGATTAATTTAGATTAAAAAATAATTTAAATAAATATTCATTTTAAAGAATGAATTATTTTTTTTTTTATATTAGAATATCTTTGAATTTTAATTTTTATTGCTTTATAAAAAATTGATTCATTACTATAAATATTTATTTTTTTTTTAGCTCTCGTGATGGCAGTATAAATTAGTTCTCTAGTTAATATAGGATATAATTTATTTGGTAAAACTAAGGAAATATTATTAAATTCTGATCCCTGAGATTTATGTGTAGTTATTGCATAAGCTATATCATATTCTGGTAAGTTTTCAATAGATATAATTTGATATTTTCCATTAGCTAATAAAAATTTAATTTTTAATTTTTTATTAATTTCATCAAAAAAAGTAATTCCAATATCTCCATTAAATAAATTTAAAAAATGGTTATTTTGAGTAATAATGATAGGTTTACCAATATACCAATGATTATTTTTTTCAATATCATAAATTAAATTTTTTTTACTAAATAATTCTTTTTCTATAATATTATTAATTTTTTTTGTACCAAATAAACCATTTTTAATAGCACATATAATTTGAAAATTATTAAAATAATGTAAAATATTTTTGTGATTATTATTTTGTTTTTTTAAAAAAATAAAATATTTTTCATACTCATTAATAAATGAGTCAATCATGGATATATATTTCTTTTTATTAAGAATATTAATAAAATGAATATCAAAATTTTTTTTTAAGAATAATTTTTTAATTTTTTTTATATTTCCTTTTTTAATCATTATAGCTAATTTATTAATACCAGAATTTATTGAATATCTATAATTATGTTTTAATTCAGTAATAAAATTACGAAAAAAAAATTTAGGAGTATTATAATTTTCTTTTAATTTATTATTATTAATAATATTTAACCATAAAAAATATTGTTTTGTAAAAAAAAATTTTTTAAAATAACATAAATCTTTTAACATACTTCCATATTCTATTGAAGGTAATTGATATTCATCTCCTAATAATATTAAATTAGTTTTTTTAGGTAAAACGGTTAAAATAATAGACATTAAATTAAAATCAATCATTGATGCCTCATCTATTATTAATAAATCTAAATCTAATAAATTTTTATTATTATATGAACTTTGTTTAGTATAAATTTTCATTTTTAATAAATTATGTATGGTAGTTGCTTTTTTAGGAATACTTTTTTTTTCCTCTTCATTTATTAAATTTAAAGATATTTTTTTAAAAAATTTGTTTATATAATGAGTTAATCTAACAGAAGCTTTACCAGTAGTTGCTGCTACTTTAATTTTTAAAGGATTCTTAAAAATTTTGATAAATGTAAAAATTATTTTTGATATTATGCTAGTTTTACCTGTTCCTGGAGAGCCACTAATAATACTAATTCTATGTGTTATCGCAGCACATACTGCTTCTTTTTGAAAAAAATTATTTTCATCATTATCAAATAAAATATTTAATATATTTTTAATTTTTTTTGGTTCTATATAAATAAAATAATTTTTAATAAAATTTTCAATTATTATATTTTCTTCTTTCCATATTTTATATAAATATAAATAATTATTTTCTAATATTACAGGAGTAATTTTTTTACCATTACCAATAATTTTTTTATTTAAAAGTAATATTTTTTCCCAATCTTTGGTTTTATTTATATCTTTTATTTTTTTTAAAAAAACTAAATTTTTATTATTTTTAAAATTTATATTTAAATATAATTTAGATATTGGAAGACAAATATTACCTTTACTAATATTATTACTAAGTAAAGATATTAAATATCTTAAAAATTCTTGTTTTTCAGAAGTAAAAATAGATGCAAAATAAAAATCAATTAATTTAATAATACCTATTTTACATAATTTTTTAAAAAAATAATTCATATATTTAATTTTTGTATTTTAAATTAAATTTAAAAGAATAATTTATTTAGTTCATTAATTAAATTTAAAGAAGGTTTTGTTTCCCAAATACCATTTTTAAATTTTTTATTCTGAATACCTCTGATATATAAATAAATTATTCCCCCAAAATGTTTTTTATAACTATAATTTTTAATACGATATTTTAGATATTTGTGTAAAGATAAAGAATATATTTGATATTGTATATCATAACGTTTTAAACATATGTCATTTTCAATATTTTTTTTTTTATAATCTTGATAATTATCTCCTAACCAATTAGATTTATAATCTATAACATAATATTTTTTTTTCCATAGAAAAATTAAATCTATTATACCTAATAAAAATCCTTGAATTTTTTTAAATTTTAATTTTGGTAGTTTACGAGAAATTAAATCATATTTATATATAATATCATTATATTTTATAGAAGAAAATGAGTCCTTTATTGATAAATAAAATTTAAACTCAGTTTTTTTATTTGTGTTATTTATTTTGTTTAATATAATTTTTTCATTTCCTATTGGAGTTTTAATAATATTATTAAACCAATTAGTTATCATAATATGCCAAATAGGATTAATATTTTTTTTTATTAATTCTTGTTTAATAAACTTTCTAGTAATATTTTTAGTAAAATCTAATTTTTCTAAAATTTTATGTATAATTATTCCTATATATTTTCCATGAGGAAAATTATATTGTGTTTTTTTTATATTTTTTTTATTTATATTTATAAATTCATTTTTTAAATTAATATTTAAATAATTTAAATTATTATTTTGTTGTTTACTAATTTGAGAATAACTAGATATTATTTTATTTTTATAAGAAAAATTATTAATTTTAGATGTAAATAATAATTTATTATTTATTTTTTTTAGAATCTCATGATTTATTTTTATAGTTTTTTTTTTTTTTATAATTTTAATAGAAATATCTTTATTTTCTAAATTTTTTAAAATTTTTTGTAAATCTATATTAGAAATATTATTTTTTTTTTTTAATAAAAAATCTAAAGCATTAAAATATTTAATATAAGGATTTAATTTTTTCCAATTAGAAATTTTAATATTAGAAATACCAATACTACAATGAAAAATTGATCTTGTTAATGATACATATAATAACCTTAAATTTTCTGCAAGTGATTCTTCCAAAAATAATTTTTTACTCTTGTCATCTTTTTTAAAATCTAAAATTAATTTAAAATTTTTTCTATCGTGATAAATTACAGCATCTTTATTTGTAATTTCTATAATATTAGAAGAAATAAATGGTAACCAAACAATAGGAAATTGTAAACCTTTTGATTTATATATTGTCATGATTTTAATTTTATTAATATCACAATTTAATTGTATTTGTTTATTTAACAAATTTTCATTAGTATTTGTAATTTGTTGTACTAACCACTCTATTATTTGATTACTATTTATTATATCTATGCATGATATTTGTATTAATTCACCTAAATACATAATATTTTTAATTTTTTTTTTCATAAAATTATTAATAGTATTAATTTTATAAAAAATATCATCTTTTATAAAAATTTCTTCTAACATGTTTAAAATACCATATTTTTGCCAGATTAATTTATAGTTAATAAATTTTTCAATTATTTTTTCTATATAAATTTTTTTTTTCTTATTTGTAAAAAATGATAAATTAATATTAAATAATGTACTAGATAAAAGATTAATAATTTTTTGTCTTTTATGTGGTTGTAAAACAGTTTTAAGTAATAAAACTAATTCTTTTGCTTCTTGTTGTTCAAATATATTTTCTGAATTAGATAAATAAATAGAAGGTAAATTAAATTTTATAAATTCTTTTTGTAGAATAAAAGCTTCAAAACGGTTTCTAACTAAAACTGTTATATCTGAAATATTAATTTTTTTTTTTTTATTATTTTTTTGAAAAAATGATTTATTTTTTTTTCCTAAAATTATTAATTGACATATTTCATATGCACAAACATATGCTATTTTTTTTTTATATGAATTAATATCAATAATTTTATCAATAAACCAAAAAGTAAGACCAGATTTAATTTTATTATTAATAATAAAATTATAATTTAATTTTTTATTTACATATTTAATAGGATTAAAAAATATATTTTTAAATAAAAAAGGATAAGATCTATAAGAAAATACTTTATTTATACTTTTTACCATAGTGCTAGATGAACGCCAATTATTTTTTAATGTGTAACGTTTTTTTATTTCAAGTGAAGCTTTTAAATAAGTAAAAATATCTGCTCCTCTAAAAGAATATATAGCTTGTTTAGGATCTCCAATTAGTATTATAATATTATTACTTTTATCAAAATATATTTTTTTAAAAATTTTATATTGTTGTATGTCTGTATCCTGAAATTCATCCACTAATATTACCGGAAATAATTTTTTTATTTCCTGTATAATTTTTTTCCCAAATGTACTATTTAAACTTTTATTTAGAAGAATTAACAAATCATTAAAACTAATTTTATTATTTAAATTTTTTTTTTTTATCACATATTGATTTATATATTTAATAGCTTTAAGAATTATTAAAAATTTTAAGTTAATAAATTTTTTTAAAAAAATATCTATATGTTCAAATAAAATATATTTTGGAATTTTTAAAAAATTAATGGTTTGACTAATTAATATTTTTTGAGAAAATCTAGATATTTCTTTTGGGTAAAAATTATTTTTAGTTTCAGTCAAACTCCATAAATCAATAATATTAATCCATTTATTTATTGTTTTTTTATTATAAATATGTTTATTAATATCAGAATGAGTAATTATATTTATTATTTTATTTTTATATTTTATCCAATATCTCTTTATTATTTGAATATATTTTAAATTTTTATGAAATTGTATGTCAAAATTATTATTTTTAATAGGATATTTTATGATTGGAAAAGATTTTTTTGATAAAAATGGTATTAAGGTATCTAATAAATTAGAAGGAGATTTCCAATAAAAAAAAACTATTTTCGCTATTTTTTTTGGTAATTTATAAAAATATTTTCTCCAAAAATGTATAGAAGCTTCTTTTTGTAAAATTGATTCATCACTAATAATTTTTTTATTAGAAAAAAAATTATAAAATTCATAATTTTTAAAATTTAATATTTTTTGACAAAAAGCATGTATTGTATAAATAGATGCATTATGCATATTTAATTCAGCTTTTAATAATAAATTATAAGCTATATCATAATTTTTAATTTTTTTTATAAAATTATTTATAATTTCATATTTACTTTTTTTTTTTACACATCCTTTTCTTAAAATATGAATACTTTTTCTTATTCTTTTACTTAAATCTTGAGTTGCAATATCAGTAAAAGTGACTACTAAAATTTGTTCGACAGTTAATGGAATATTACAATTTTTTTTATATATTCCTAGAAGCATTCTTAAATATAAAATAATAATAGTAAATGTTTTCCCAGTACCAGCAGATGCTTCAATAAGATATTGACCTTTTAAATCTTCTTTAAAAGGATCAAATTCTTTAAATTTTATTAATTTTTTTATCATTTTATTATTTTTAAGTTAATTACTATAATACAGTAAATCTGTCATCCATTTTTGTATTAATTTTATAATTTTTATCCAATTTGTTTTATTTAAATTAAAATTTAATTTTTTAAAATATTGATCTTTATTTTCATTAAAAATATTATTATCATTATTCCAATGATAAAAAAATTTTTTTTTTGCTTGATCTTGTATCATATAATTATCATTAATATATTTTTTATTTTTATCATAACAATGATTTAACCATACCCAAGAACTTTTCATCGGTAAAAATATAGGATTATTTATACCAGATAAATAACCACTAATATATTTTTTTAATAAAAAAATTGCTTTATCTTTTTTTAAAAATTTAAAATTATATTTTGTTTTTTTAAGACCATAAATAAATAAATTTATATTTTTATTATTAATATTATTTGCACATAAAATTAAATGTTTAAGCCAAAGATCAATGATAGTTTTAATATCTATTATTTTGGGTTCAAATTCTATTAAATTATTTTTATAATTAAAAAATTTTATTTTACCTTCTAATATAATATTTAAAATATTAAAGTTAATTGTAAATATTTTTTCTGTATATTTATTTTTTTTAAATTCATTATTAAAAATTTGATTTATTTTATATATTTTTTCTTCCCACCATATTTCTCCATAAATACCATAAGGTAAAATACCATTATTTAAATAATAAAAATATAAATCATCAATATTTTTATTTAAAATTAATGTATGTAATATTTTTTTATTTATAATATATTCTTGTAAATAACTAATAGTAAATGGTTCTGTATTAAATATTTGTAAATTATTTAAATCTTCTAAATATATTTTTAATCCTTGATTAAAAAATCCTTTCACAGGATGTTTCCAAAAATTAATTAAATTATAAATTTTTAATTTATTAATTTTTACTGATCTTATTTTATTAAGAATATTATGTTTAATAGTATAATTTTTTTTTTCATAGAAAAATTTTTTATATCTATTTTGATATTTTCTATAAAAATATTTAATAAGAGTATTATTAACAAATTTATTTTTAAAATAATAATTTTTAGAAATATATAATAATAATTTTTTAACCACACTAGATAAATTATTATTAATTAAATTATTATTAGTATAACTAATAAATAATTTATTTTCTGTAGAAATAATTAATTTTAAAAATAAATTTTTATCATTATTTGAATAATTTTTTATTAAATCAAAGATAAAAGGATATTTTTTTGTTGGAAAAAATTCATTATTCATTCCTATTATAAAAATTTTTTTAAAAAATATATTTTGAAATATTTTTAAAGAACAAAAATTAATTTTATTTATACAAAATGAAAAACTTTTGTTTTTTTCTTTAATAAAAAAATTAGCTTTTTTTATTATTATATTAATTGAAATTTTTTTGTTGTATTTTACATTAATACCTTGTCTAAGAAATAAAAAAATTTTTTTTAAAATAAAATTTATATTTTGATATATAAATTTATTTTTAGGAAAAAAATCATAACAAAATTTTAATAAAATTTTTTCCCATTTTTGTAAAAAAAATTTTTTCTTAAGTTTTATTTTCCATTTTTCTAGTGTAAATAAAAAATGAATAAAATTTTCTAGTAATTTTTGTGATAATCCTGTGGATATATTATATGGAATTAAATTTTTCCATTTTCCTGAATCTTGATTTAGAGCAAAACCTAAAAATATACGATGTATACCTAATTTCCATGTAAATTGATCTTTAAATAAAGAAATACTATGAAATTTTTTCATATTTAAATTAGATTTTATACCTAAATCTTTTATCCAAAAACGTAAATATTCTATATCATTTTTATTTAAAAAAAATTTACTAGATATATAATAATTATCTAATAAAAAAAATATTTCTTTAGGTATTAAATCTTTATAAGGTAAATTTAATAAAAATAAAAATTTATTCAAAATATCTATATTTTTTAATTTTTCTGGATTAGAATATATATTAATAGGTATATTATCATCTTTAAATATTGAATTAATAAAAGGAACATATAATCCTAATTTAGGAGATACAACAATAATATTGTGTAAAAAATAATCTTTATTTTTTTTTAAAGTATATAATATATTATTATATAATAATTTTATTTCTGTATGTATATCCTCACAAACATTTATCTGAATAGATTTATCTAAATAATTAATTTTTTTTTTTGATTTCAAACTATTTTCGCGTGCAAATAAAATATCATTTTTGATATTATTTAATAAATTTGAATTATTATTTTCTAAAAAAGATTCAATAAAACGAGATGATAATTTTATTAATTTATTAATATTATGAAGGTAATAATTTCCCCAGGAAGATAATAATGTATTAAAATTAACATTTGTTTTATTAAAAATTTTATTATATTTAGATAAACCTTCCCAATAATATTTTGAAGGACTACACATTAAAATATGTACTTCAATATATCTTTCTAATTTTTCTAATAATTTTAAGTATATTATAGGTATATTTTTTATATCTAATAGAAATATTCTTTCTGGAATTAAATCATAATGAAAAATCTTAGATTTTTCATTTTTTTGAAAAAAATCATATAATTTTCCATAATACCATAATTTTTTTCCTAAAATATTTTCATAATATATTAATAATGTTTTCCATAATTTAGCTTGCCATATTTCATATTCATTATTTAATAAAGAAAAATTATTATTTTTTTCCCATAAAAATAATAATTCTGGTTTATGTTTTTGATAATTATCATATAAATAAGAAATTTGGGTAGATAATTGAAATAAAAAATTAAAATTTTTAATTTTAGATGAAAATTTTTTTTTAAAACCTATAAATTCTTTAGTAGATATTAATTTAGGTATAAGTAATGATATTAACCAAACATTATTTTCTTTATATAAAAAATTATCATGAGAGATTTGAGGTACTATTTTTATAAATAAATCACGTATAAATTTATCTAAAGAAATAAATTTTATATTACTATATATACCTAAAATTTTCGAAAAATTAATTTTTATTAATTGAGAAAAACTTTTATAATTATCAAATAATATAATTTCAGAGGTTAAAGGATTTTTTAAAGGATTTTTTTTAATTTGTATTTTTATTATATTTAATAATATATCAATATTATTAGATGAGTAAATTGTAAACATATTATATATAATAATTATATAAATTTCTTATAAAAATAATTAATCCAATAACTATCATAATTATTGAAAATAATTGATTAATATTTAAAATTATATGATTATAAAAAAAAGTAAATTGAATATCAGGTTCTCTAAAATATTCTATAAAGAATCTGATTATACCATAAAAAAAAAGAAATAAACTAGTTTTATATCCTGTAAAAATATTTTTTTTTAAAATTATATTTAATATTAAAAATAAAATAATCCCTTCTAAAAAACATTCATAAATTTGTGTGGGATGTCTAGGTAAATTACCATATATGAAAAATATATCTTGATATTCTAAATGTTTTTGAATATATATTATATCTTCTTTAATTGAATTAGGAAATATAATAGCCCATGGTACATTGGTAACTTGACCCCATAATTCACTATTAATAAAATTACCAATTCTTCCCATTGTAAGACCAATCGGTACCATAGGTGTTATAAAATCAGTTATTTGTAAAATTTTTTTTTCTTTTATATAAGAAATAACGAATATTACTATAATAACACCTATTAAACCTCCAAAAAATGACATTCCTCCTTTCCAAAATTTAATTAAAATAATTGGATTTTTAATAAAATCATTTATGTGATATATAAATATACATCCAATTTTTCCTCCTAGTAATAAACCTAAGAAACAAAAACATAATAAATAATAAATTTCTTCTTTTTTAAAATTATTTTTTTTACTTTTTTTATAAGAAATTTTTTTTATAAAAATAAAACTAATTAAATACATAATTCCATACCAGTAAATATTAATTTTATTTATTTTAAAAAAAATTGGATTTATATTTGGAAATATAAAATATTTTCTATACATTCTATAATAGATTAATATAATTTAATATTATTATATTATATAATATATTTATTTATAAATAAAATTTTATATATGAAAAAAATTTTTCCTACTTTCATTTCTAATGAAAATATTCTCTTTTTAAGAGCAAAATTAATAAAAGGTTATCATATAATAGATATTTTAAGATGGTTAGATTATAAAATTTCTAATAATTTTAAAAAAGATAAAGGAATAATAGGAAAATTAATTGAATTTTATTTAACAGGTAAAAAACAAAATAATGTTTTAAATCAAGATATACCTAATCTTGGGATAGAAATTAAAACAATTACTATAGATATAAATAATAAGATTATTAATGATAGTTTTATTTGTTCTTTATCTTTAATTAATAAAAATAATTTAATTTTTTATAAAAGTAAATTAGATAATAAATTATCTAAAATTTTATGGATACCTATTATAATTAAAAATATTAATACTCCTATTCTTAGGAGAAGAATAGGTAATCCATTTTTTTGGATACCATCTATAAACGAAAAAAAAAAACTAAATTATGATTGGAATAATTTAATAAAATTATTAATTTTAGGAAAAATAAAATATATAAATTATTATAATGGCTATATTTTATTAGTAAAAAATAAAGGAAATAAAAAACAATTAACTAAAACTATAAATAACATAGGTGAAATTATATCTATAATTCCTAAAGCTTTATATTTTAAAAAAAAATTTTTATATTCTTTAATAAAAAAAATTAAAATTTTTTGATAAAAATTAATTAATTTTTTACTAAAATAATTCTAAATTAATTAATTCTTGTATTTTCTGACGACGTCTAATAATTTTTGGAATGTTATTTTCAATTAAAATTTCAGGTATTAAAGGTCTACTGTTATAATTAGAAGACATTGAAGCACCATATGCTCCTGTATCATGAAAAATTAAGTAATCACCAATATTTACTATAGGTAATATAAAAAAAGAAATTTCACCATTATCTAATTGTGTAAATATATCTCCTGATTCACATAAAGGTCCTGCAACAATAGTATTAATTTTAGGATAATTAGACATATCTTCCCCTTTTGAAGAAATTGCAGATATATAATGATAACTACCATACATTACTGGTCTAATTAAATCATTGAACCCTGCATCTACTATAACAAATCTTTTTTTTTTTATATTTTTTACAGCACATACTTGACAAATTAAAATTCCTGATTCTGCTACTAAAAATCTTCCTGGTTCAATTTCTAATTGTATTTTTTTTTTAAAAAAATTATTAATAATATTTCTTGTATTATTCCATAATTGGAAATAATGGTTAGTATTAACTATTTGATCACCTTTTTTATAAGGGATAGATAATCCTCCTCCAGCTGATATCATATTAATTTTTGGCATATAAGGTTTTAATACGTTATATAGCATTGCATTACATACTTTTTGTAAATGTTGATAATTTACTCCTGAACCTATATGCATATGTATTCCAATTAAATTTAAATTATATTTTTTAATAAAATAAATTGATTTTTTTAAATCTTTATACCAAATACCATGTTTACTTGTTTCTCCCCCAGTATTTGTTTTTTTATTATGTCCATGTCCAAAACCAGGATTAATTCTTAACCATATATTATGACCTTTTGAAATATTACCTAATTGATGTAACATGTCTATTGAACCAATATTAACAGTAATATTAAGTTTAATAATACGTTTTAATGTTTGTTTATCAAAAATATCTGAAGTAAAAACAATATCATTTATATTTTTAGGATTATATCCAGCAATTAATGCTCTTTCTATTTCTCCTAATGAAATAGCATCTACTTTTACTCCTTCAGATTTCATAAGTTTTAAAATATTTATATTAGAACAAGATTTTTGTGCAAATCTAATTATGTCAAATTCTTTTAATTGTAAAATTTTATTTTTTATATTTTCAGCACAATATAACCAAAAAGGAGTTTTATATTTTTTTATTAAGAATAATATTGTTTTATTAGTAATATTATTTTTATTAAAATTTTTATCAAAAATTTGTATTTTCATTTTAAAAACCTTATTTGTGGAAATAAAATTAAATAAAAATTAAATTTATACTATTCTAATAATATATAAAATATCTTTTATAAATAAAATCTTTAATTAATTTTTAGTAGCCAAGATAATTTATCTATGTTATGTATAAAATAAAATATTTAAAATAATTAATAATTATCTATATAATTTACTAATATAATTTATTATAATTTAATTTATTATTAATTAAAATTTAATATTTTAATTATGTAAAATTTTTAAAATATATTAAAATTTAGGGAAAAATAATGTTACAAAAAGAAATTATTATTCACAATAATCATGGTTTTCATACTCGTCCAGCAGCAATATTTGTAAAAGAAGCTAAAAATTTTATATCAGATATTACAATTACTTCTCAAGGAGAAACAGTAAATGCTAAAAGTTTATTTAAAATACAAACTTTAGGATTGACTAAAGGTACTTTAATTATTTTAAAAACTTCAGGAATAGATGAAAAAAAAGCTATAGAACATTTAACTAAAATTATTCAAAAATTATAAAACAATTTTTTAATTTTATCATTATAAAAATATTTTATTAATTAATTGAATTAATTATTTAATAAAATTAGTTAAATTATAACTAAGGATAAATATTTGACATAAAAATATTATATAATAGGAGTAAAAATATGATTTCAGGAATTATAGCTTCTCCTGGTATTTGTTTTGGTAAAGCTTTTTTATTAAAAAAAGATAATATTATTATTAATCGTAATAAAATTACTGATAATCAAATTAATATAGAAATTAATAAATTTTTAAATAGTCAAAAAAAATCTATAAAACAATTAGAAAATATAAAAAAAAAATCATTACAAAATACAAATTCTGAAAAAGAATTAATTCTGGATGGATATATTCTTTTTTTAGAAGATGAAGAAATGACTAAAGAAATTATTTTTTTAATAAAAAATAATTTATTATCTGCAGATGCAGCTGTAGATTCAGTAATAAATACTCAAATTAAAAAATTAGAAAATTTAAATGATAACTATTTAAAAGAAAGAATTTTTGATATTAAAGATATTGGAGATCGTTTAATAAAAAATATTTTAAAATTAAATATGATTAATTTAAATAAAATCAATAAAGAGGTAATTTTAATTGCCAAAGATCTTACACCATCTGAAACAGCTCAATTAAATTTAAAAAAAATTTTAGGATTTATTACTGACTTAGGAAGTAAAACTTCTCACACAGCTATAATGGCACGTTCTCTAGAAATACCCGCAATTGTTGGAACTGGAAATATAACTACTAAAGTTAAAACAAATGATTATATTATACTAGATAGTATTAATAATAATATTTATTTAAATCCTTCTACAAATATAATTAAAGAAAAAAAAATATTATTTAATAAATATATAATAGAAAAAGAAAAATTAAAAAAAATTAGTAGTCTATCAGCTAAAACTAAAGATAATTATCAAATTAAAATATGTGCTAATATAGGATCATTAAAAGAATTAAATAATATTCAAGAAAATGGTGCTGATGGTATTGGTTTATATAGAACAGAATTTTTATTTATGAACCGTAATTCTTTACCTACAGAAGAAGAACAATTTTATATTTATAAAACTGTAGCTAAAAATATGAAAAATAAATCAGTAATTATCAGAACTATGGATATAGGAGGTGATAAAAAAATACCATATATGAATTTACCTAAAGAAGAAAATCCATTTTTAGGTTATAGAGCTATTAGAATAAGTATAGATCGTAGAGATATCTTACATTCACAATTAAGAGCTATTTTAAGAGCATCTATATTTGGTAAATTATATATTATGTTTCCTATGATTATTTCAGTAGAAGAAGTTATATTTTTAAAAGAAGAATTAAAATTTTTGAAAACACAATTACAAAAACAAAAATATAATTTTAATCCAAATATCCCAATAGGAATAATGATAGAAACACCTTCATCTGCTATAATATCACATTATTTAATAAAAGAGGTAGATTTTTTTAGTATAGGTACTAATGATTTAACTCAATATACATTAGCTGTAGATCGTGGTAATGATTTAATTTCACATTTATATAATCCAATACATCCTGCTGTGCTTTTATTAATAAAAAAAGTAATAGATGCTTCACATGCAGAAGGAAAATGGACAGGAATGTGTGGAGAATTAGCAAGTGATGAATTTTTTATTCCTGTATTATTAGGAATGGGATTAAATGAATTTAGTATGAGTGCTATTTCTATTCCAAAAATTAAAAATATTATTCGAAATATAGAAATGATAAAAGCTAAAGAATTAGCTAATGATATCCTATTACAGCCTACAATCAAAAATATTAAAAATTTATTATTGGAATTTAATAATAAAAAAAATTTTTCTAAAAGGTAAAAAATGAATATTTTTTCTAATTTTTTTAAAAAAAAAAAACAAATTAAATTTACTAAAATATTTGCTCCTATTTCAGGAAATATAATAGATATAGAAAAAGTCCCCGATATTGTGTTTTCTGATAAAATTGTAGGAGATGGTATTGCTATTAACCCAACCGGTAATATAATAGTTGCTCCTGTTGATGGAATAATTGGTAAAATATTTGAAACTAATCATGCTTTTTCAATCAAAACATATAATAAAATTGAGTTATTTGTTCATTTTGGAATTGATACAGTAAAATTAAAAGGTAAAGGATTTACAAGAAAATTTAATTTAAAAAAAAATAATATAGTTAAAAAAGGTGAAATAATTATTGAATTAGATTTAAATTTTTTAAAAAAAACTGCTAAATCTATATATACTCCTGTGATAATTTCTAATATTGAAAAAATTAACAAAATTAAAAAATATTCAGGAAATGTTATAGCAGGTATTGATCCTATATTAGAAATTTATAAATAAATTTTTTTTATTAAAAAAATTTCAAAAATATTTTTTTATAAATACACAAGATTATATATTAATAAAATAATAATTTCTAATATATTAGTTATATTTTATTAAAATAATAATATAGTTTGAATAACGTAAATATTATATTTTGTATTTATGTTATTTTTTATTATTAATTGTGTTATAATTAGTTTTATTTTAATCATGAATATTTTAGAAAAATAAGATTATTATTTTTTTAAATTTATACTATATTTCATATATCTTAATTTTAAAATAATATTTATATTTTAAATATAAAAATTTATTCTATAAAAAAAATAGTAAGTTTAATTTTTCTTATTATTTCATTTATATTTTTATAAATTTATTTTAAAATAATAAAAAAATCTTTGATTTTAAAGTAAAAATATAATTAATATAATATAAATTATTTTGAGATTTTTTTTATTAATTATGTTTCATATGCTGTAATATTAAATATTAATTTATTATTTAAAATAATTGATATAATATTTTATCTTTTAAATTTTTAAAAAAATTTTATTTATTCAATTTCAGCATCGTGATAAATATGTTTTATATCATTATTTTTTTTACATAAAGATAAAAAATGAATTAATTTATTTTTTGTAAAAATATTTATTTTTTTTTTCATAAATGGTTCAATAAATAATTGAATCTTGATTGGTTCTATTTTTATTTTTTTTATTTCTTTGGTAAAAAACTTATATTTTTTTTTTGAAAAAATTATTTGAATATTTGTCTTGTTACATATAATATCATCTGCTTGTAATTTTTCTGCTATATCAATAATATTATCTAAATTATTTTTATATGAATATGAAACAAATATTTGTTTTTTAAATATATAATTAACTGCACCTTGTTGTTTTAAGCTTCCTCCAATTTTATTTAAAATATTACGTATAACAGATATAGTTCTATTATTATTATTTGTTAAACATTTTATCATTAATGCAATATTATCAGGACCAAAACCTTCATAATATATTTCTTTTAATTGATTATTATTTTTTTTTTTTTTTTCTAAAATATTCTGAATAATTGATCTCTTCATATTAAATGACAATGCTTTTTCTATAATTAAACGTAATTTAGAATTATATTGTGGATTAATGCTATTTCCGATTCTTATTGCTGAATTTAATTCTTTAATAATTTTAGAAAAAATTTTATCTTTTTTATTATCTTGTAGTTCTTTACGATGACGCATATTAGACCATTTACTATGTCCAGACATAAAATTATATTCCTTTTATTATTAAATAGTTATTATAATAAATATGATAATCCTAAATCTTTTAAAAGATTAGCATTTATTTTATAAGGAACTCTAGTTAATAAACAACTTGCTGATGTAGTTTTTGGAAATGCAATAACATCACGAATATTATTAGTATTAGTTAATAACATAATTAATCTATCTAATCCTAAAGCTATTCCTAAATGAGGAGGTGTTCCAAACTTTAAAGCTTCTAAAAAAAAACCAAAATTTTTTTTTTGTATTATTTTATTTATTTTAAGAAAATTAAATATTTTTTTTTGAAGTTTATAATCATTTATTCTCAAAGAACCACTTCCTATTTCATATCCGTTAATTACTAAATCATATGAATTAGATATAATTTGATAAGGATTTTTTTTAAAAAAATGATCTATATTTTTTATAAAACAATTTTTTGGTGACGTAAATGGATGATTCATTGAAACTAATTTACCTATTTTATTTTTTTGAAATAAAGGGAAATCTATTACCCATAATACAGACCATTCATTATCATTTATAAGATTAAAATCTTTTCCTAATTTTTTTCGTAAATGTCCCATTGAAGACATATTATCATTTATAATTTCTGTTCCAATAAAAATAATATCATCATGATTACAATTATTTTTATAAATAATATTTTTAACATTTTCATTATTTAAATTAACAATTAAATTATTTTTTATGTTTAAAATATTTATTAATTTATTATTATGTACTTGAAGTATACTTAAATCTTTTGTCCCATATTTTTTAATAAAATTTATATATTTACTTAAATTTTGAATTTTTATATTATAAAGATGTTTTTTTTTAATAGAAAGGGAAATTATTCTATTTTTATTTTTTTTATTAAAAAAATTACTTAAATCTATAAGTTTTAAACTATTTCTTAAATCAGGTTTATCTGTACCAAAATCTTTCATTGATTGTTTAAAGGTTAGAACTTTAAATTTATTTAAATAAATATTTTTTATATTTTTCCATATATTAAAAATCATTTTTTCTATAAAATTTCGAAATTTTTCTAATTTTATAAAAGATATTTCTATATCAATTTGTGTAAATTCTGGTTGACGATCTGAACGTAGATCTTCATCACGAAAACATTTAGCAATTTGATAATAACGATCTAATCCAGCAATCATTAATAATTGTTTAAAAATTTGTGGAGATTGAGGTAATGCATAAAAATTATGTTTGTGGATTCTACTGGGAACTAAATAATCTCTCGAACCTTCTGATGTAACATTTGTTAATATAGGAGTTTCAATATTTAAAAATTTATTTTTTTCTAAAAAAGATCTAATATAGCTAATAATCTTAGATCTTTGTTTTAAAATTACAATCATTTTTTTTTGTTTTAAATCTAAATATCTATATTTTAATCTAATTTCTTCGGAATTATTTATATTAAGATCTACAGGTAATGATTTAGATTTATTTAATATAGATAGACTAAAACCAATAATTTCTATTTCTCCAGTTAATAAATTTAAATTTTTATTTTTTTCTTTTCTTTCTACTATTTTACCTTTAATTTTTACACAAAAATTATTACGTAATGTAGTTGCTATATTATAAGCTATTTCATATTTGGGTTTAAAAATTGCTTGAATTATACCTTCTCTATCTTTTATATTGACAAAAATTAATTTTCCTAAATTTCTATAACTATCTACCCAACCATAAATAATTATTTCTTTATTTATAAATTTTTTATTAATTTCACCACAATAAATTTTATTTTTCATTTATAAATCCTTTATTAAAAAATAATTATTATATAACTAAATTTATTATATATAAAATATATTTTATTAAATAAAACTTTAATACAAATAATTTTATTTTATAAAATTTATTATTTTATATAAAAAAATTAAGTAAAATAACTAATAAAGTATTATATTTTATTATTTTTTAAATATTAAAAAATAATATACTTTATATAAATAAAAAAATTAAATTTTATTTAAAAAAAATATGATATTGTAATAAATAAAAAAAATAATTTATTTTATAATTAAGTCATTTAAAATAAAAAAATTATTTTAGAAAAATTTTTGGAAAAGATAATTTTGTTTTTTTGAATATTATTCATAACTTTAATAGTTATATAAAGTATTAAAATAATAAAGTAGGAAATATATGAATATAAAAAAAATTCTTTCAAAAAAAATTCATAAATCTATGATTAAAATAGGTATTCCAAAAAAATATGATCCAGTATTACGTTCATGTAAGAAAAAAAAATTAGGACATTATCAAGTTAATGGCGTTATATCTGCAGCTATTTATTTAAAAATAAATCCTAATACTTTAGCTACTAAAGTAGTAAAATCTTTAAATATAAAAAATATAATATCTAAAATTAAAATATCTAAATTAGGTTATATTAATCTTTTTATTAAAAATCAATGGTTATCAAATCAGGCTAATTTATTAATAACATCTAAAAAATTAGGATTAACAACAAAAATTTTATCTGAAAATATTGTTATTGATTATTCAAGTCCTAATATAGCAAAAGAAATGCATGTAGGTCATTTAAGATCTACTATTATAGGGGATTCTATTGTAAGAATTTTATCTTTTGTTGGACATAATGTTATTAAATCAAATCATATTGGTGATTGGGGGACACATTTTGGTATGCTCATAGCTTTTTTAAAATTAAAGAAAAAAGAAAAAATGAATTTATTACTTTCTGATATAGAAAAATTATATAAAAAAGCTCAAAAAAAATATATTGAAGACATTAATTTTGCAAAAAAATCTAAAATCTATGTAGTTAAATTACAACAAAAAGATATTTCTTGTTTAAAAATATGGAAAAAAATAGTTGATATTACTATGAATTATAATTATCAATTATATAATAAACTTAATATTAAACTTACACGTCATGATACTATGGGAGAAAGTACATATAATGATATGTTATCAAGTATAATTATTGATTTAAAAAAAAAAGGAATAGCTATTAATAATAATGGAGCTGTTGTTGTTCCTATAAAAGGAATGAAAAATATAAAAGGAGAATTAATGGCTGTTATTATTAGAAAAAAAGATGGAGCATATCTTTATGCAACAACTGATATTGCATGTATTAAATCCCGTTATGAAAAATTTAAAGCTGATAGAATTATTTATTATGTAGATTCACGTCAAAATCAATATTTAAAACAGATTTTTCAAATAGTTAAACAAGCTAAATATATCCCTGCCAATATAAAGTTAGAACATCATATGTTTGGAATGATTTTAAATAAAAACAATAAACCTTTTAAAACAAGAGAAGGAAGTAATATAAAATTAAATAATTTAATAAAAGAATCTATTATTAAAGCTAAAAATATAATTATTAAAAAAAATCCTTTTATAGAAAAAAAAGCATTAGAAAAATTATCTCATATTATTGGTATTGGGGCAATAAAATATGCTGATTTATCTAAAAATAGAATAAATAATTATATTTTTAATTGGGATAAAATGTTATCTTTCAATGGAAATACATCTTTATATATTCAATATGCTTATGTAAGAGCTAAGTCTTTATTAAAAAAATCTAATATTAATTTAACAAAATTTTTAAATTTAGAAATTAGTTTTATTACTCATTATGAATTTAATCTTGTTGTATTATTTTTAGATTTTGAAGAAATTATTTTTAAAATTGTTGAAAAAGGTACTCCACACATATTATGTAATTGGTTATATAAACTTACAGTATTATTTACTTCATTCTATGAAAATTGTAATATTTTAAATTTAAAAGATGATATGCTAAAAATTAGCAGATTAAAAATAGTTTTTTTAACATCTTTATTTTTAAAAAAAGGACTATATTTATTAGGAATAAAAACTACAAAAAAAATATAAAAAATAACTGTATTCTTTTTTAGAAAGAATATCACTAGTTTTATTAATATATAAAAATTGTTATTTTAAATAATTTATGTTAAAAAAAAAAGTTATAGTTGCAATGTCTGGTGGTGTAGATTCTTCTTTTTCTGCTTGGTTATTAAAAAAACAAAATTATCAAGTAGAAGGATTATTTATGAAAAATTGGGAAGAAGATGATATAAATAATACTTGTAATTCTACAAAAGATTTATATGATGCAGAAATTATTTGTAAAAAATTAAAAATTCGTTTACATAAAATTAATTTTTCATTTGAATATTGGAATTATGTTTTTAAAAAATTCCTTCTTGAATATAAAAAAGGACATACACCAAATCCCGATATTTTATGTAATAAAATTATTAAATTTAAATATTTTATGAATTTTGCTATTAATAACTTAGGAGCTGATTTTATTTGTACAGGACATTATGTACGTCGTAAAAAGATTAAAAATAATTTTTTTTTATTAAAAGGTATTGACCCTAATAAAGATCAAAGTTATTTTTTATATACAATAAAAGCAAAACAATTAAAAAAAATTTTATTTCCTATAGGTGGATTAAAAAAGACAGAAGTAAGATATTTTACAAATAAATTTAAATTTATTAATGCTAATAAAAAAGATTCTACAGGAATTTGCTTTATAGGTGAAAAAAATTTTCCTAATTTTTTAAATAAATATATATCTCCTGTACCTGGTAATATAATTAATATTAATGGAGAAGTTATAGGTAAACATAAAGGATTAATACATTATACTATAGGACAAAGAAAAGGAATTGGAATCGGAGGTTCTATTTATTATAAAAGTAAACCATGGTATGTTTATAAAAAAAATATAAAAAAAAATATTTTAATTACAGTACAAGGTAAAGAAAATTTATATTTATATTTTATTGGATTAATAGTAAAAGAAATTCATTGGATTAATTTTATACCAAAAAATACAGAAAAAAAATATACAGTTAAAACTAGATACAGACAAAAAGAAGTTAAATGTAAAATTATTTTTTTAAAAAAAAATAAAATTAAAGTATATTTATATGATCCTATTGCTTGTATTACAAAAGGACAATCGGCTGTATTTTATTATGGACAAATTTGTTTAGGAGGTGGAATTATTGAAAGTGGGATTCCATTAATTTAATTAAAATAAATTTTTTTAATATTTTTTATATAGAGTAAGTATTATTATGGAAAAAAAAAATTTTAAAAAAATACTAATTAATTTAATTAATATTAATAAGTCATTTTTAGGTAAAAAAATTATTTCTAATTTAAATTTAAGTATTAATGACGGAGAATTTATTACCTTATTAGGACCTTCTGGTTCTGGAAAAACAACTATTATACGTTTAATAGCAGGTTTAGAAAAAGTAGATAGTGGTTGTATTTTTTTAAATCAAAAAGAAATAACAAAATATCCAGCAGAACAAAGACAAATAAATACTGTATTTCAAAGCTATGCACTATTTCCTCATATGTCTGTATTTGATAATATAGCTTTTGGTTTAAGAATGCAAAAAAAAACAAAAAAAGAAATAAATAATAAAGTTGCAAAAATTTTAGATATAGTTCAATTAAAAAATTTTATAAATAGCAAACCACATGAATTATCTGGAGGACAACAACAAAGAGTTGCAATTGCAAGAGCTGTAATTAATAAACCTAGAATATTATTATTAGATGAATCATTATCAGCTCTAGATTATAGATTACGTAAAAAAATGCAAAATGAATTAAAGGCTTTACAAAGAAAATTAGGTATTACTTTTATATTTGTTACACATAATCAAGAAGAAGCATTAAGTATTTCAGATCGTATTATTTTATTACGTAACGGTAAAATAGAACAAGATGGTACTCCTAGAGAGATATACGAAGAACCTAAAAATTTATTTGTTGCTAAATTTATAGGAGATATAAATATTTTTAATGCTAAAATTTTACAAATACTTGATAAGTATCAAGTATTAGTTAATTTAGAAGGTTATATATGTAATATTAAAATTCCGTTTCCAATTACTATTGGAGAAAAAATACATGTCTTATTAAGACCAGAAGATTTAAGAATTAAAAAAATTAATAGTAAAACTAATTTAACTACAGGTTTAATTGGTTATATAAAAGAAAAAAATTATAAAGGTATGACTTTAGAATCTATATTAAAACTTAATAATGGTAAAATTATAACTGTAAGTCAATTTTTTAATGAAAATGATCATTATATAGAATATTCTTTAAATCAAAAAATGTTAATAAATTGGGTAGAAACATGGGAGGTTGTATTACCTTATGAAAAAAGTAATGAAATATATTAAAAAAATTATAATTTTTATAATTATTAGCTGGTTATTTTTATTTATTTTATTACCTAATATAATAATTATTATGATTAGTTTTTTAAAAAAAGGTAATTCTCACTTATTTATATTTAAATTTTCTTTTAATAATTATTTAAATTTATTTAATTTTTTATATATTAGAGTTTTTATAAATTCTTTGTTTATTTCCTTTATTACAACATTAATATGTTTGTTAATAGGTTATCCTTTTGCATGGTGTTTATCAAAAATATCTAATAAAAAAAAATCTTTAATGTTATTTTTTTTATTTTTACCATTTTGGGTTAATTCATTAATTAGAATATATTGTTTAAAAATATTCTTAGGAATTAATGGATGGTTAAATAATATCTTATTTTATTTTAAAATTATTAATTCTCCTATTCATATAATTTATACTCCTACTGCTGTTATAATAGGACTAGTATATATTTTACTACCTTTTATGATAGTACCTATATATTCTAGTTTTGAAAAATTAGATAAATTTTGTATAGAAGCTGCAAAAGATTTAGGTGCTCAATCCTGGAAAATATTTTTTTATATTATAATACCTTTAACTACCTCAGGTATTATTGCAGGTTGTCTTTTAGTATTTTTACCTAGTATGGGTATGTTTTATATTTCTGATCTAATGGGAGGGGCTAAAAATTTATTAATTGGTAATATTATTAAAAACCAATTTTTAAATATTAGAGATTGGCCATTAGGAGCAGCAACTAGCACAATAGTTACATTATTTACAGGTATATTTTTAATATTATATTTTAAAATTGTCAATTTTTTAGATAAAAAGGAATTTAAAAAAAATGTTTAAACGTGTTTGTAGAATCATTTTTATAAATTTTATTTACTTTTGTTTTTATATTCCTATTATATTATTAGTAATTAATTCTTTTAATTCATCACGTTTTGGTATTACATGGCAAGGATTTAGTACTAAATGGTATAAATTAATTATACATAACTCTTCTTTATTAGAAGTTACATATCATTCTTTATGTATTGGTATTATTACTGCTACTTTTACAACATTTATTGGATTATTAACTGCATTATCATTATATCATTACAATATGCATATTAAATCTTTTATAAGTACTTTATTATTTATAGTAATTATTTCTCCTGATATTGTAATGGGTATTTCATTATTATTATTATTTATTTTATTAAATTTTTCTTTAGGTTTTTGGTCTTTGTTATTTTCACATATTACATTTTGTCTTCCATATGTAGTTATTTCTATTCATTCTAGATTACATGATTTTGATAGTCGTATGATAGAAGCCGCAAAAGATTTAGGTGCTAGTGAAATGATTATTTTAACAGAAATAATATTTCCTATCATATTTCCCACTATTATTTCTAGTTGGTTATTAAGTTTTGCTTTATCTATGGATGATATAACTATATCAACTTTTGTAACAGGTCCAGAATATGAAATATTACCTTTAAAAATTTATTCAATGTCAAAAATAGGTATTACTCCTGAAATTAATGTTCTAGCAACAATATTAATAATTATATCTTTGTTTTTAGTTATTATAAGTAGAATTATTTTAATAAAATATAAAACATGTAATCAAATTACATCTTTATTAGATTAATTTTTTTATTCAAAAATAATTATTTTTGACATTTAGAACAGAAAAATGTACTTCTATTTCTTTGAAATATTCTAATGATTTTTTCTTTACATATTTGACATAATTGATTTTTTTTAGCATATACTAGAAAATATTTAGAAAAATTTCCAATATTATTATTAGGTAATCTATAATTATTTATAGTAGAACCTCCATATTTTATAGATTTATATAAAATATATTTAATATTTTTAACTAATGTTTGAATTTCTTGTAAATTTAAAGTACTGGATATTCGAATAGGTAATATTTTTGATAAAAATAAAGATTCATTAGCATATATATTACCTATTCCAGTTACAACTTTATTATCCATTAATAATATTTTAATAGCAATATTTTTTTTTTGAGTGTATTTATATAAATATAAACTGTTAAAATTATTGTTTAATGGTTCAGGACCTAATTTTTTCAAAAATATATTTTTTTTATAATTTTTTATTTCCCATAACCAAAATCCAAATTTTCTAATATCTGTATATCTTAAAATTAAATGATTATCTATAATCAGATCGATATGATCGTGTTTAGTATATAAATACATATTTTTATGACTAAGAATAGATAATATCCCTGTCATACCTAAATGTATAATAATTGTATTTTTTAATAAAATTATTATAATGTATCTACCTCTTCTTTTAACATCTAGAATTTTTTGATTATTAATCTTAATAATATTATCAGAAATAATATATTTTAGTTTTTTAGTTCTAATTATAGAATAATTAATTATTTTTCCTTTTAATGACGGTTTTATTATATTTTTAATTACTTCTACTTCAGGTAATTCAGGCATAATTTTTATTTACCAACACAAAATTGAGAAAAAATATTATTTAATAAATCTTTAGAATAAAATTTTCCAGTAATAAAATCTAATTCTTTTTGTATTAATCTGAAATCTTCAGATAATAATTCTATAGAATTTGTGTTTAAAAAATTATCTTTTCCTTTTATAAGATATTTATAAATATTATTTAAAGAATTTAAATGTCTTTCTTTTGCTGTAAATTGATCTTCATTTATATTAGTAAATATAATTTTTTCTTTTATAAAATTCATTAAAATTGATATTCCTTTTTTTGTTTTAGTAGATATTTTTACGATTGTATAATTATTATTATATATTATTTCAGGAATATTATTTGTTATATCTATTTTATTACGTATTATAATAATAGGAATTTTTTTAATAAATTTTTCTAAATACTTTTTCATAATATGAGATAAATTTTTTTTTGATATGTTATCTTCTATTACTAAAAATAAATAATTAGAATTTTTAATTTCTTTAAAAGTTTTTTTAATACCTAATATTTCAATTTGATTATCAGTATCTCTAATACCTGCAGTATCTATAATTTCTATAGGAACTGAATTTATATAAATATTTTCATGTAAAATATCTCTAGTTGTTCCGGGAATATTAGTTACTATAGAAACATTTTTTTCAGTAATTAAATTCATTAAACTTGATTTACCAGAATTAGGTGGCCCAATTAATATTATTTTAATTCCTTCTTTAATTCTGATACCATTTTTTACATATTTTATAATATTTTTTAAAATTTTTAATAATTTTTCTATTTCTATTAAGATTTTTTTACAAAAAATAGAAAAATTAATTTCATAATTAAATTCAAGAAAAGATTCTATTTTAGTTCTTAGGTTAATAATTATTTTTTTAAGTTTTTTTAACAATAAAGAAAATTTACCATTCATAAGATTCATTGCTGAAAATACAGCTGCTTTTGAATTAGCAGAAATAATATCGGAAATTGCTTCTGCTTGAGTTAGATCAAATTTTTTATTTAAAAAAGCTCTTTTAGAAAATTCTCCTGGATCTGCAATTCTAATTCCAGAAATATTTAATATATCATTTATTAATAAATCTAATAATAAAGTATTTCCATGACATTGGATTTCTAAAATATCTTCACCAGTAAAAGAATTAGGTTCTGGAAACAAAATTACAATACCTTTATCTATAATTTTATTTTTATAAAAAAAAGGTAAGTAATGTGCATATCTTGGTTTAAGATAATTTAACTTTAATGTATATTTAATTACATTTATTACTTTATTACCAGATATTCTTATAACTCCTATACTTCCTTGACCTAAAGGAGTTGCCCTTGCAATTATTGTATGTTTTTTTATTTCCATAATTTAATCAATAAAATTGTTATATTTTTTTATAATATTTATTTTTTATTTTATAAAAAACCCATTTTTGTTGTAAAATAGTTATTAAATTATTAATTATATAATATAAAACTAATCCTGAAGGAAGCCATAAAAAAAATAAACTAAATATAATAGGTATTATATATGTAAATTTTGCTTGTATATCATCTTTATCAAAATTATTTTGAGAAATTTTTTGAATTAATAACATTGTAATACTCATTATTATCGGTAAAATATAATATGGATCTTGTGATGATAAATCCTTTATCCAAAAAATAAATGAAGCATGTCTTAATTCTATAGAATTAGTTAATGTATAATATAAAGCTAAAAAAATCGGCATTTGTATAATAAAAGGTATGAATCCAGATAATGGATTTAAATTTTCTTTTTTATACAATGAAATTATTTCTTTAGTATATTTTTCTTTATCATTGCTAAAAATTTCTTTGATTTTTTTTATTTTTGGTTGTAAAAAATTCATTTTAGCTATAGCTATATACTGTTCTTTTGATAAAGGATATGTTAATATTCTGATTATCAGAGTAATCATAATTATTGCAAAACCCCAATTTCCTATTAGATTAAATAATAAATTCAATAGTTTAAATAATGGTCTAGACAAGAATCCCCAAAAACCATAATCTATAGTTAGATCTAAAAAAGGTGCAACTTTAGACATTTTTTCTTGAATTTTAGGACCTATCCATAATTTTGATACAAAATTATATTTTTCTCCAGGTAAAATTAAGTAATTAGCAGATTTAAAACCAATACTAATAATATTATTAAATAATTTTTTTATATATATATTATTTTTTTTATGAAGTTTAGGAATAATCCAAGCTGAAGTAAAATATTGTTGTAACATAGCTACCCATCCATAATTAACAGGTATATTTATTTCTTTATTTTTTAAAATATGAGAAAATTTGTATTTTTTAAATTTAAAATTTTCTGTAGAAATAGCTACATTATTAAATATTTTAGCAGAAATATTATTTTTTTTTTTATCTAAATATTTTTCAGGAGTATAACTAGATTTATCTATTTGTCCAAATATACCTAAACAAATAGGTTTTTTACTTTTATTAAAAATTTGATGATTAATATTTATTAAATAATTTTCTTTTGTAAAAGAAAATGTTTTTATGTATAAAATATTTTTTTTTATAAAAAATAAAGGTATTTTTAATATATTTGTATTTTTTTTAAAATTAAAATTATATGATTTTGAAAAAAATTTAGAATTTTTATTAAAAAATCTATTTTTTTCAAAATTATTTTTTTGAATTATACCACTTTTTATTTGATAAATAAAATCAGAATTTTTTCTTAATAGAGTAAAAAATTTTTTAGAATTTAATTTATCTAAATAATCTAATAATTGTACTTTTTCAATAGTACCTCCATAAGGATTAATATATAAAAAAAATTTATTAGTTTTGACTAAAATATTATTATTATTATTAATATTAGAAGTTTTTTTATATTTATTATCTATATTTATTAAATTTTTATTAATAACTATTTTTCTATTATTTTGAATATAATTATATATTTTTTGCCAATTACCTAAAATAATAAAACTACATAAACAAAAAATAATTACAATAATATTATTTTTTGAATTCATTATTTTATGCTCATTTTAATTTATTTAATATTAAAAATTAATTATAACTTAAAAATAACAATTATTTTAAATAAATTATTTTATTTTAAAAAAACTCCATATATTTTCTAAATATTTTTTTGAAAAAAAATCGTTTATTTTTAAAATATTTCTATTATTTATAATTATAATATAATCCATAATTATAAATGAATATTGATTTAAACGAAAGTATTCACGAATAATTCTTTTAAATTTATTTCTAAGATTTGTTTTATGAATTATTTTTTTAGGTATAATAATACCTATACGGGAATATTTTCTTCTATTTATCTTACTTAGAATTGTATAATATTTATTATTTGATTTTATAGGATCATTAAATACGATATTAAAATTAAATGAAGTTAAACGTTTTTTTTTAGAAAAATTTAAATTATTCATTGTTATTTTAATTTTTTATCTGAAATACTCAAATATATACGATTTTTAGTACGACGACGATTTATTATTTTTCTACCATTTTTTGTTTTCATTCTATTTCTAAATCCGTGAGATCTTTTTTTCTTTAATATAGATGGTTGAAAAGTACGTTTCATAAAATTTATACTTTATACATATTTTAAATAAATTAATTATTACATAAAACTTATATTTTATATATCATTTTTTTAATTTAGATATTTAAAAATATAATTATGTTATAATTATAAAAAAATTTTATTATAATTTTTTATAAAATAATGGAAAATAATATTACTATTACTATTAATCGTGAATTATTAATTAAACCATTAAAATATGTAACAAATATTATTAATAATAAATCTATACATCCTATTATAAATAATATTTTAGTGGAAATTATGGATAATGGAATAATTTTTTTTAAAAGTACTAATTTAGAAATTGAAATTACATCATTTATTAAAAATATAAATAATAAAAAAAAATATTCAGTTATACTCCAAGGAAAAAAATTTTTTAATATATGTCGTAGTTTACCTAAAAAGAATGATATAAAATTATTATTTAGTGATAATAAAGTTATTATATCATCTAAAAATTGTTTTTTTAAAATATCTACTTTACCAATAGATAATTTTCCTACTATAGATTTTATAAAATATGATATAGAATTTTATCTTAAAAATAAGGTAATAAAAAAATTTATATATGCTACTTATTTTTCTATAGCAGATAATGATGTAAGAAAATATTTAAATGGATTATTATTACAAATTAAAAATAATATTTTATATATTGTATCTACTGATGGTCATAGATTATCTATTTATAATTCTATTATACATACAAAAATAATTGATTATTATGTTATAATTCCTAAAAAAAGTATTTTTGAATTATTTAAATTACTTAATAATACTGATGAATTAATTAATATTAAAATTAATTGTAATAATATTTGTTTCATTTTTAATAATTTAAAATTTATATCTAAATTAATTGAAAGTAATTTTCCTAATTATAAAAAAATTATACCTAAATTTTTTTACAAAACTATAAAAATTAATCGTATAGAATTAAAAAATTCTTTAAATAGAATATCTATTCTAGTTAATGAAAGAACTAAAGGAGTAACATTATTATTTAATAATAATTATTTAAAAATATTTAGTAATAATATTAATAATGAAAAAGTTGAAGAAATATTAGAAATAGAAAAAAATAATGATGGTAAAGAATTTAATATAAATATATCTTTAAATATTAATTATTTAATAAATGTTATTAATGTATTAGAAAGTAGTATTATTAAAATTTCTTTTACTAATAATATTTCTAGTATTAAAATCGAAGATAATTATGAAAAAAATAGAATTTATTTAATTATGCCAATGAAAATTTAAAAATTGTACTATTTTTTATATAAAAATGAGAGTTAAACTTGAAAAATAAATATTATGATTCATCAAGTATTCAAATTTTAAAAGGATTAGATGCAGTTAAAAAAAGACCAGGAATGTATATTGGAAATACAGATGATGGTACTGGACTTCATCATATGGTATTTGAAGTTATAGATAATGCTATTGATGAGTCTCTTTCTGGTTATTGTAAAAATATACATGTTGTTATTTATAATGATAATTCTATTTCTATTAGTGATGATGGGAGAGGTATACCTACAGATATTCATAAAGAAGCTAAAATATCAGCTGCTGAAGTAATTATGACGATATTACATTCAGGAGGTAAATTTGATAATAAATCTTATAAATTATCAGGAGGATTACATGGTGTAGGTATTTCTGTAGTAAATGCTTTATCTAAAAAATTAGAATTAGTTATTAAAAGAAATGGTAAATTGTATAAACAATTATATTATTATGGAATACCACAAAATAAATTACAAATAATTGGTATAAGTAAAAATACAGGTACTAATATAAGATTTTGGCCTAATTATAATATATTTACTAATATTCAAACCTTTAATTATAAAATTTTATCTAAAAGATTACGAGAATTATCATTCTTAAATTCAGGATTGTTTATTTCCATTACCGATATTAAAAATAATAAATATGATTCATTTCAATATTACGGAGGAATAAAAGAATTTATTAAATATTTAAATAAAAATAATAATCTTATACATAAAAATATTTTTTATTGTCATAATAAAAATGATAAAACAAATATAGAAATTATTATGCAATGGAATAATTCTTTTAAAGAAAAAGTATATTGTTTTACAAATAATATACCACAAGAAAATGGAGGAACTCATTTATCTGGATTAAAATCAGCTATAACACGTACAATTAATTTGTATATAGATAAAGAAGGTTATAATAAAAAAAAAAATATAAATATAACAGGAGAAGACACAAGAGAAGGTTTAATTGCAATTATATCTATTAAAACTTTAAATCCTAAATTTTCCTCTCAAACTAAAGAAAAATTAATTTCATCAGAAATAAAATCTTTAGTAGAATGTTATGTTAATCAACAATTAATGTTTTTCTTATTAGAAAATCCTAGTGATGCTAAAAAAATAATAGAAAAAATAATTCGTGCAGCAAAAATAAGAGATTTAGCAAGAAAAACAAAAGATATTATAAAAAATCAAAACATTCTTAGTATATCTAGATTACCAGGAAAATTATCTGATTGTCAAGAAAATAATCCAAAATTATCTGAAATTTATTTAGTAGAAGGTGATTCTGCAGGAGGTTCTGCTAAACAAGGTAGAAATAGAAAAAATCAAGCAATTTTACCCTTAAAAGGGAAAATTCTTAATGTAGAAAAAGCTGGTTTTAATAAAATTATTTCCTCTCAAGAAATAATTACATTAATTACTGCTTTAGGTTGTAATATACATTCTGGAAAATATAATTTGGATAAATTAAGATATCATAATATTATTATTATGACAGATGCAGATGTGGATGGAGCACATATTCGTACTTTATTATTAACATTTTTTTATCGTCAAATGCCTAAAATTATAGAAAAAGGATATATATATATCGCTCAACCTCCATTATACAGAATAAAACAAGGTAAAAAAAAATTATATATTAAAAATAATGCAGAAATGGAAATTTTTACATTAAATATAGCTTTAAATAACGCTATATTTTTTTTTAAAAATTCAAAAAAAAATTTGTCAGATCAAAAATTACTAAATTTAGTGAATGAATATAATATTATAAAAAAAAATATGAAATCTTTAAAATATATTTTTTCTAATAAAATATTAAATGCCTTATTATATAATCTAAAATTAGAAAAATTAAACAACTATGATAATGTAAATTTGTGGATAAATAATTTATTATTATTTTTAAATAAAAAATATAGTAATATTAATTTTTCAGGAAATATACATAATAATATACAAAAAAATATTTTTGAACCAATAATTTATGAAGATAAATATGGTAATATAAGTAAATATTTACTAGATTATAATTTTTTTATTAGTAATGAATATAATAAAATATGTTTATTAGGTAATAAATTAATTTCTTTAAAAGAAAAAAAAATTTTTCGTGTAGAGAAAGGTAAAAAATATCAATATATTAACTCTTTTGAAGAAGGTCTAGAATGGTTATTAAAAGAATCAAAAAAAAGTTTTACTGTACAAAGATATAAAGGATTAGGAGAAATGAATCCTAATCAATTATGGGAAACAACGATGAATCCTTTAACTAGGAATATGTTAAAAGTAACAATTAAAGATGCAATAAAAGCAGATAAATTATTTTCTACTCTTATGGGTGATGAAGTTGAACCTAGAAGATTATTTATAAAAAAAAATGCTTTAAAAGTGACTAATATTGATATTTAATATATTACTTTTTTAAAAAAGTAAGAATTTATAAATAATAAAAGTGTTATTATAAAATATAATTTATGGAAAAATAGATTAATAATTATATATATCAACAGATTGCAGTTTTTTATCTATATTTTTTTCATAATTATCTATAATTTTTTTATTTATTAATCCTTGTTCAATTTCTCTTAATGCTAATATAGTTGTTTTATCATTTTTTTCAGGTAATAATGGAATTTTACCTCTAATTTGAATTTGTCTAGCTCTTTTAGAGGCTATTATAACTAAGTCAAATCTATTACCTATTTTTTTCACAGCTTTTTCTACAGTAACTCTAGCCATAATTAATAAACCATTTTTTATAAAAAAATTAATAAATTTAATTATTAATTTTATTTAAAGAAATATGATACTAAATATGTTAATTATTATATCATGTTTTTTTTAAACATGAAATTTTAATATTTTTAAAAATATCTTTTATATTTTAAGGAAATTATTATATGAACCTTAATAGTATACCTGCTGGTAAGAATATCCCTAATGATATTAATGTAATTATTGAAATATCTTCTAATTCTAATGGAATAAAATATGAAGTTAATAAAAAATATGGAATATTATTTGTAGATCGATTTATTAATATACCTATATTTTATCCATGTAATTATGGATATATAAATAATACTTTATCTTTAGATAAAGATCCGTTAGATGTATTAGTCATAACTAATTATTCAATTATACCAGGATCTGTAATAAGATGTCGTCCTATAGGTTTATTAAATATGATAGATGAAGCAGGAGATGATAAAAAAATAATTGCAGTTCCACATAATAAGATTTCTCAAGAATTTATTTTAATAAAAGATATTATTGATTTATCAGTATTATTACAAAAAAAAATTATATATTTTTTTAAACATTATAAAGATTTAGAACCAAAAAAATGGTGTCAAGTAAATAATTGGGGAAATGTTTTTGACGCACAAAAAGAAATTTTACTTTCTGTACAAAGATTTCAGCAAAAAAAATAATATTAATTAATATTTTTATAAATTTATATTATTATTATATAAAAATATATTATTAATATTATTAAATTTATTAAGGAAATAAGATGTCTAAAATAAAAAAAATAGTAGGTAGAGAAATTATTGATTCTAGAGGATATCCTACTATTGAAGCAGAAGTACATTTAAATAATAACATAATTGGTATGGCTTCTGTTCCTTCTGGAGCATCAACTGGATCTAAAGAAGCAATAGAATTACGTGATGGAAATAAAAAAAGATTTTTAGGTAAAGGAGTTTTAAAATCTGTTAAAATAATTAATACTATTTTTAATAAATATTTAATTAATCAAAATTCCTTAAATCAATCAAATATTGATGAAATCATGATTAATTTAGATAATACTGAAAATAAGTCTAATTTTGGAGCTAATACAATTTTAGCTGTTTCTTTAGCTAATGCTAGAGCATCTGCTTTATTTAATAATATTCCATTATTTCAATATATTAGTGATATTAATCATACAGAAAAAAAATTTTTTATGCCTTTACCAATGATTAACATTATTAATGGTGGTAAACATGCTGATAATAATTTAGATATACAAGAATTTATGATTCAACCTATTGGTGCAAAAAATATAAAAGAAGCCATACGTTATGGTGCAGAAATATTTCATCATTTATGTATTGTACTTAAAAAAAATAAATTAATTACCTCTGTTGGAGATGAAGGAGGTTATGCTCCAAATTTAAAAAATAATAGTGAAGCATTTAATATGATGTCAAAAGCAGTGAATAATGCTGGTCTTATTCTTGGAAAAGATATTACTTTTGCAATTGATTGTGCTGCTTCAGAATTATTTTATAATAATAAATATTATTTAAATAGTGAAAATATTAATCTTTCTTCAAAAGAATTTACAGATTTTTTATATAATTTAACTAAAAAATATCCTATTACTTCAATAGAAGATGGTTTAGACGAAAATGATTGGAATGGTTTTATATACCAAACAAAAGTATTAGGTAATAAAATACAATTAGTAGGAGATGATTTATTTGTTACTAATAAAAAATATTTAAAAAAAGGTATTAAAAATAAAGTTGCTAATGCTATTTTAATAAAATTAAATCAAATTGGATCTCTTACAGAGACATTATCTACTATTAAAATAGCTAAAAAAGCAGGATATAAAATTATTATTTCACATAGATCTGGAGAAACAGAAGATACATTTATTTCTGATTTAGCTGTAGGAACAAATGCTGATCAAATTAAAACTGGTTCAATGAGTCGTTCTGATAGAAATGCAAAATATAATCAATTAATTAGGATTGAAGAAAAATTATAAATTATTTTTATAAACTATGTTGTGTATATATCCAACATAGTAAAATATTATTTTATTAAATAAATAATTTAAAATGAAAAAAAAATATACAGAAAAAGAAATAATTTTGTGGTTAAAAAAACAAAGTTTTTTTGCTAAAAATTTCTTAAAAATATCTTATTTATTAAATTTTATTAATATATGTATATTAATTATTCAAAATTGGATATTATCCAAACAAATACAGACTTTTTTTTTAAAAGAAAATAAAAATAAAATTTTTTATTATTATATAATATTATTTTTATGTTTTATAATAAAAACATTTATAACTCTTATAATAAATAAAATCAATTTTTATTATAGTCAAATAATAAAAATTTCTATTAGAAAAAAAATTTTAAATAGACTAAAATCTATATACTATAAACATTTTACAAATCAAACATCAGGATCTGATATATCATTAATTATAAATCAAGTAGAAAATTTACAAAATTATTATAATCAATATATACCTAATTTTTTTACTACTAAAGTAACAACATTACTAATTTTAATTATCATCTTTTATATTAGTTGGATAATAGATTTAATACTAGTTATTATTAGTGTAGTAACAATTTTTTTTATAATATTAATTGGGGAAAAAGCAACAAGAAAAAATAAAAAAAATTTTAAAATATTATCCATTTTAAATGGATTATTTTTTGATAGATTAAAAGGTATAGAAACTATTAGATTATTTAATTTTTCTATAATCGAAATAAAAAAAATTTCTTTTTATATAGAAAAATATAGACAAAAAAATATTGAAATATTAAAAATTATCTTTTTAACTTCAGCTATTTTAGAGTTTCTTTCTTCTATTTCTTTAGCTTTTATTATTATGTACTTTAGTTTTACATATTTACACATAATAAATTTTGGTTTTTATAATAAAAACATTAAAATATTACATAGTTTTTTTATATTAATGTTGATTTTTGAGTATTTTCAAAATTTTAGTAATTTAGGATTACTATATCATATAAAATCTAAAGCAATTGGCGCAGCTAATGATATTATAAAATTATTAAATAATAAAAAATATATTAATTTAAAAAATAAAAAAAAAATTTTTTTAAAAAAAGTAAATAAATTAGAAATAAAAGCTAAAAATTTAATTATCAAAAATAAAAAAGGTCATATATTAATAGGCCCTGTGTCTTTTAAAATATTTTCTGGACAAAATATAGTTATTACAGGTCCAAATGGATGTGGAAAAACAACATTATTTAATTTATTTTTAGGTATATTACCATACGATGGTTCATTTAAAATTAATAATATTGAATTTAAAGATATAGATTTATATAATTGGTATAAAAAAATTTCATGTGTAAAACAGAATCCTATATTACCTGCTATAACAATTCAAAAAAATTTATTTTTTAATAAAAAATTAAATAAAAATAAAATACAAAAAATTATAAAAGAAATTGGTATAACAAGTTTTTTAAAAAAATTACCTAAGGGGATAAATACATCTTTATATAAAGAAAATATATATTTATCAGTAGGTCAAATACAAAGAATCGCAATTGCTAGAGCATTAATTAAAAATCATATAATATTATTATTAGACGAACCAATATCTAATATTGATATTAAAAGTCAATGTGATATTATTAAATCAATAAAAAAAAATATTTCACCGTTTAAAATTAATATAACAATTACACATAAAATATATAAAATAAATTATTATAATGAAATTTGGTATATGAAAAATGGAAAGATTATAAAAAAAATATTTTAATATTTTAAAAATAAACTTTTATTAAAATAAAGAATTTTCAAAATGTTTTATTTATTTTATTTTTTAAAAAATTATCAAGAATATATTAAAAAAATTTTTTTAGGAATTTTTTTATCTATAATAAATAATTTAATGAATTTGTTTTTATCTATAATATCTGGATATTTACTATCTTCTACTTTTTTATTAAATATTAAAAATAATAATGTATATTATAATTATATTATACCTACAACTATTATTCGATTTATTTCAATAATAAAAATTATTACTAAATATTTTGAAAAAATAATTCAACATAATAATACTTTATATTTATTAAAAAATTTAAGAATTTTAATTTTAAATAAAATTTTTCCTTTATATCCATCAAATTTAATTTTTATTGATAATATTGAAATATTAAATATGTTAATTTCAGATATCGAAACATTAGATTTTTTATATTTACAAATAATTACACCTGTTTTAATAATAAGTATTATTACTTTAATAATTTTATTATATTTAATTTTATTTAATATAATTTTTTTTATTATTTTATTTGTTAATATTACTATATTAATAATATTTTATGTTTTTTACTTTTATGAAAATGGTAAAATAATAGGAAAAAAAAATATAGATATAAAAAAAAAATATTATTATTTAATAAATAATTTTTTATCACATTGTGTAGAATATAAAATCTTTGAAGGTATAAATTATATATCTAATAAAATTAATATTTTAGAATTAAAATGGCAAAAAATCCAATTAATAAAAAATAATTTAAATATTAACTCGCAACTATTAATAAATATTATAACTGATATTAATATAATTATTATATTATTATACAATCATATATATATTTATGATTTAATATTACAATATAAAATTATAGTATTTATATTATTTTTAATAACATTTTCCAAAATATTATTTCCTCTAAATAATGTTTTCCAAAATATTCATGAAATTTTTTTTTCTGCTAAAAAAATTTTTAGTATTATAAATAAAAAAACAACTATCTATTTTATAAAAAAAAGCAAAAATAAAAATAATATTAATTATCCTATAGAATTAAATATAAATAATCTATTTTTCTATTATAATAAAAAATATCCATATATATTAAAAAATATCTCTTTATATATAAAAAAAGAACAAAAAGTGGCTATTACTGGATATAATGGTAGTGGAAAATCTACATTATTTATGTTATTAACTCGAGCATGGGATCCTGTAAAAGGGAAAATTTACTTAAATAAATATAATTTAAAAAAATGGGATTTATTTTCATTAAGAAAAAATATAAGTGTATTACCTCAAAAAATATATTTATTTAGTGATACGTTAAAAAATAATATTTTATTAAATAATCAAGATAATGTAGAGATTAATAATAAATATTTAGTGAAAATTTTAAAATTAGTAGGTTTAAAAAAATTATTAAATAAAAATAAAAATTTTAATTTAGATCAATGGATGGGAGAAGGAGGGAGAATCCTTTCAGGGGGAGAATTAAAAAAATTAGGAATAGCTAGAATTATATTTCATAATGGAAATTTAATTTTATTAGATGAACTTACAGAAGGATTAGATCAAATTTCATCTATTAAAATAGTTAATTTAATTTTAACTATTTTTAAAAAAAAAACAATTATATTTATTACACATAATATTAATATTATGAAAAAAATGGATTGTATTTATTTTATGTATAATGGTTTTTTAGTTGAAAAAGGTAAATATAATGATTTAATAAATAAAAAAGGATATTATTGGCATTATATAAAAAATAATATATGATTATAATCATAATATTTTATATTATAAGGTACAATAATGTCTAAAGAAGAAAATATAGAAATGCAAGGTGTAGTATTAAATACATTACCTAATACTATTTTTCATGTAAAATTAGAAAATGGACATATAATAACAGCTCATATTTCAGGTAAAATGAGAAAAAATTATATTCGTATATTAACAGGAGATAAAGTTACTGTTGAATTAACACCTTATGATTTAAAAAAAGGTAGAATTATTTTTCGTAGTCGGTAATTTAATATTAATTAAATAATTTTTTAAAAAATTATAATTTATATAATATTATTAATTATTTTAAAAAAAACTAATTATTTATTAATTTTACTTAAAAATTTTTTAGCATCTAGTGCAGCCATACATCCTGTAGCTGCTGAAGTGATTGCTTGTCTATAAGTATTATCCATAACATCACCAGCAGCAAAAATTCCAGTTATATTTGTTTCTGTAAAATTTGAATTTTTAAAATTATTTTTATTAGTTAAAATATAACCATTTTTATCTAAATTTAATATTTTTTGAAATAAAAAACTATTAGGTATTGTACCAATTAAAATAAATACTCCATATACGGGTATAATTTTAATGTTTTTATTATTTAAAGAAGAAATTTTTATTCCTGTCACTCCAGTATCATTACCTAGTATTTCCTTGACTATATAAGGAACATGTAATATTATTTTTTTACTTTTTACTAATAATTTTAATTTTTGAAGTAATATTTTCTCAGCGATAAATTTACTTTTTCTATGAATTAAATGTATTGTAGAGGTAATTTTTGATAAATATAATGCTTCTTCTATTGCAGAATTACCACCTCCTACAATTGCAACTGTTTTATTTCGGTAAAAAAAACCATCACATACAGTACAGGAAGAAACACCTTTTCCTATAAATTTTTTTTCAGAATCCAAACCCAAAAATTTTGGATATGATCCTGTTGCAATAATCATGCTATCACATTTATATGTGAATAAATTACCTTGTACAATAAAAGGTGTTTTATTTAAATTAATAATTTTTATTATTGTATCATTTATAATATTAGTACCAAAATATAATGCATGATTATATAATTGATTCATTAATTTTTGTCCAGTTATATTTGGAAAATTTCCTGGCCAATTTTCTATATTAAAAGTTTGTGTTAATTGTCCTCCAATCTGATTTCCTGTAATTATTATAGGATTTAAATTAGCTCTTGCAGCATATATTGCTGATGTATAACCAGCAGGACCAGATCCTAAAATAAGAAGTTTTGTTTTTTTATTATTTTTCATATATATTTACTATTTTAATATTTTAATTATTATATATAAAATATATGATATTAAATATCAAATATTTTTAAAAATTTAAATATGTATAAAAAAAGTTTTATGCTAAAATTATGTAGTATTCTTATATATTTACATATATGGAAAATATTATGTTAGATATAAATTTATTACGTAATAATATTAATTATGTGTATAAAATTTTAAAAAAAAGAAATTTTTATTTAGATATTAATTTAATAAATAAATTAGAACAAAAAAGAAAAATTTTACAAATTAAGATAGAACAATTACAAATTAAAAAAAATCAGATAACGAAAAATTTATTTAGAAAAAATATTCATAATATATCTAAACTTAAAATGATAGTAATTAATATTAATAATCAAATTTTAAATAATAAAACTATATTAAATGATATTAAAAAAAACATAAATAAAATTTATGACATAATACCTAATTTACCATTAAATGATGTACCGATAGGAAATAATTCAAAAGAAAATAAAGAAATAAAAAAATGGGGTAAAATAATAAAATATAATTTTCCTATACGTGATCATATTGAATTAGGTCTTTTAAATAAAGGTATCGATTTAGAAGCAGGAGTTAATTTAAGTGGATCAAAATTTTTTGTATTGAAAGGATCAATAGCATATTTACATAGAATCCTTATTCAATTTATGTTAGATATTCATATTAATAATCATAATTATAAAGAAATTTATGTTCCTTATATAGTAAAAAAAAAAGCTTTATATGGTACTGGACAATTACCTAAATTTAGTGAAGATCTTTTTCATATAAAAAAATTTAAATCTTCTGATATAGAAGATTACTTTCTAATTCCTACAGCAGAAGTACCGTTAACTAATTTAGTGTATAACAAAATTATTGAAGAAAAAGAGTTACCAATTAAATTAGTTTCACATAGTCCTTGTTTTAGATCTGAAGTAGGTTCATATGGAAAATATAATAAAGGATTAATACGAACACATCAATTTGATAAAGTAGAATTAGTACAGTTAGTTAAACCTAAATATTCTATTAAAGCTTTAGAACAAATTACTGAAAATGCAGAAAAAATATTACAATTATTAAAATTACCATATAGAAAAATATTATTATGTACAGGTGATATGAGTTTTTCATCAAGTAAAACTTATGATCTAGAAGTATGGTTTCCTTCAAAAAATAAATATTATGAAATTTCTTCTTGTTCTAATATGTGGGATTTTCAATCAAGAAGAATAAAAGCTAGATACAGAAGAATAAAAGATAAAAAAATCTCTTTTATACACACTTTAAATGGTTCTGGATTAGCAATTGGTAGAACATTAGCAGCTATTATGGAAAATTATCAACTTAAAAATGGAGAAATTAAAATACCTAAAATTTTAAGACCATATATGCAGGGATTAAAGTATATAAAATAAAAAAATTAAGTAAACTACATTTACATTTATATTTATTTTATAATGTTTGTTCAAATAAATTTTGTATAGAATTATATAATTGAATAGTTTTAAATAAACGAGTAGGCACTACAAAAATAGTATCATCTCCTGCAATTGTACCTAATATACCTTCTGCTTTTCCTAAAGAGTCTAATAATCTAGCTATTAATTGAGCAGCTCCTGGACTCGTATGAATTATAATTAAAATATCGTTATAATCAATATCTAATACTAAATTTTTTAATGGACTAGTAGTGTGTGGCACACCTAATTCTAAAGGAAAACAGTATACCATCTCCATTTTTGTATTTCTAATTCTTACGGCTCCAAATTTTGTTAACATTCTAGAAACTTTAGATTGATTAATATTATGGAATCCGGCTGCTTGTAAAGCATATACAATTTCAGTTTGTGTTCCAAATTTTTCTTGTTTTATTAAATTTTTAAATACTTTAATTAAATTAGCTTCTTTTTTTTTTATAGAAATTATATTCATAAAGCCACCAAAAAAATACTACTTATCTAAAGTAAGAAATTATTTTTAGATATTACAAAATATATAATATCAAAATAAAAAAGACTAATTGCATTTATAATATAACTATACTATCATATTTTAATGAAAATTTATATTTTTTTATTAAAAAATTAAAAAATAAATAATATAACTACATTAATTACTTATATTTTGGATATATAAATGAGTATTTTATTAAAAAAAAAAGTTTATCGTCAATGGTATCTTATAAATGCAAAAAATAAAGTTTTAGGAAGATTATCAAGTATAATAACCCATTATTTAATGGGAAAACATAAAATTTTATATTCTCCCCATATGGATATAGGAGATTATATTATAATTATAAATGCAAATAAAATTAAAATTACAGGAAATAAAAAAAAAGATAAAATTTATTTTAGTCATAGTGGTTATTCTGGAGGATTAAAAAAAATTTCGTTTGAAAAATTAATTATAAAAAATCCTTGTAAAATACTTCAACATTCTGTTAAAGGAATGTTACCTAAAAATAAAATTAGATTATTAATGTTAAATAGATTAAAAATTTATTCAGGAATAATACATAATCATATAGCACAAAAAAAAAATATTTTAAATATTTAATAATATTATTAAGGATATTAATTTATGAAAAAAATAAATTATGATTATAATGCAACAGGAAGAAGAAAAAGTTCTTCTGCTAGAGTATTTATTAAAAAAGGTAATGGTAATATTTCGATTAATAAAAAAAACATAAATGTTTTTTTCCCTAGAAAAACATATTGTATTATGATAATGAAACCTTTAAAATTAATAAAAATGGAGGATAAACTAGATTTATATATTACTGTTAAAGGAGGGGGAAATTCAGGACAAGCAGGAGCTATTCGACATGGAATTACAAGAGCTTTAGTAAAATATGATAATTTTTTTAGAAAAAATTTTAAAAAACAAGGTTTTCTAACACGTGATGACCGAAAAGTAGAACGTAAAAAAGTAGGTTTTAAAAAAGCTAGACGTAGTCCTCAATTTTCTAAACGTTAAAATTAAATTTTATTTAATTATTATATAAAATAATATTTTATTAAAATTTAATTTATTTTAATATTTTTGTTTATTAAAAAATGATTTTTATTTTTTGTTTTATAATTTTATTAATATTTTCAGAGAAAAATGGATAAATTTATAATAAAAGGTCCAGTAAAATTAAAAGGAGAAGTTAATATTTCTGGATCTAAAAACGCTGCTTTACCTATTTTATTTTCTTCCCTTTTAATAAAAGAAATAATAGAGATTAAAAATATTCCTAGATTAAAAGATATAGATGTAGTAATAAAATTATTTTTAAATTTAGGAGTAAAAATTAAGAATGGTAAATCACTAATAATTAATACAAGGAATTTATATACTAATTTTAATTTTCCTGAAAATTTAATAAAATCTATTAGAGCTTCTATCTGGTTAATTAGTCCTTTACTAGTACGTTTTAAAAAAATAAATATATCTTTACCAGGAGGTTGTTCTATTGGTATGAGACCTATTGATTTACATATCAAATACTTAAAAAAATTAGGTGCTAATATTTATATTAAAAATAATCGTATTATTGCATCTATAAATAAAAATTTTATAGGTTCTCATATAATAATGAAAAAAAATAGTGTAGGAGCTACAATTAGTATTATTTTAGCTGCAATTTATGCTCAAAATATAACTATTATTGATAATGCAGCTAAAGAACCAGAAATAAAAGATTTAATTCATTTTTTAAAAACTATGGGTGCTAATATAAAAGGAGAGGGAACTAATCAAATAATAATTAAAGGTGTTTTAAAATTAAAAGGAGGAGTTTATACTATAATGGATGATAGAATAGAAACAGGAACTTTTTTAATAGCAGCTGCCATATCTAAAGGATATATTATATGTAAAAATACTAATCCTCAAAATTTAAAAATAGTTTTAAAAAAATTAAAATATACAGGAGCAGATATTAAAACAGGAAAAAATTGGTGTAGTATTAACATGAATAATAAAAAACCAAAAGCGGTAAATATTATAACTGGACCATATCCTAGTTTTCCTACAGATATGCAACCTCAGTTTACTTTGTTAAACTGTATTGCTTTAGGTAAAAGTATAATACAAGAAACTATTTTTGAAAATCGGTTTCTATATATACATGAATTAATTAAAATGGGAGCAAAAATTTTTATAAAAAATAATAAGGTATTTTGTCGAGGAATAAAATCATTATATAGTGCAAAAATTAAAGCAACAGATTTAAGAGCATCAATTAGTTTAGTATTAGCTGGATGTATTGCTAAAGGAAAAACAATTGTTAATAATGTTAATTATATTGATCGTGGATATGAAAATATAGAAAATAAATTAATTTCTTTAGGTGCAAAAATTAAAAGATTAGAAAATAAATAATTAATAATATTAAAATATGTAATAATTAAATTATTTAATAAATTTATAGAATATTTTATATTATTAGTTATTTATTTTTTAAAGTATATTATAAGGATAATAATAAATGTATGCTATTTTTGACAGTTGTGGTAAACAATATAAAGTGATCCAAGGACAGACTATTAAATTAGAAAAAATTACGGGAAAAATTGGAGATAAAATTGAATTTAAAAATATTTTAATAATATATGAAAAAAATAAACTAAATATAGGAAATCCTATTATCCCAGGAGCAAAAATAATAGCACAAATTATTTTACATGGTAAAAATAAAAAAATTAAAATAATTAAATTTCGTAGAAGAAAACATTTTCGTAAGACACAAGGACACCGTCAGTTATTTACCAATATAAAAATTCTTAAAATTCAATATTTAGTTTAGGAGAATATTCTATGGCACATAAAAAAGCTGGTGGTTCATCTAGAAATGGTAGAGATTCACATTCTAAGAGATTAGGTGTTAAATGTTTTGGAGGGGAAAAAGTAAAACCCGGATTTATTCTTATAAGACAAAGAGGTAATAAATTTCATGCTGGAAATAATGTAGGATGTGGTAAAGATCACACTTTATTTTCAAAAATAAATGGAGTTGTAAAATTTACTATTAGAGGAATCAGAAAAAAAAAATATATCAATGTTATTAATACATAATTTTTTATTTATTTTAATTAAATATTAAATAATGTTTTAATTTGTAAAACATATATTTTTTATAAAATGGAGTTATAATGAAATTTTTTGATGAAGCAATTATACATATAAAAGCAGGTAATGGAGGAGATGGATGTATTAGTTTTCATCGTGCAAAATTTATTCCGAAAGGAGGTCCTGATGGAGGTAATGGAGGTAAGGGAGGAAATATATATTTTATATCTAATAATAATATTAATAATTTAAATAATTTCTATCGTAAAAAAAATTATATATCTGAAAATGGATTAAAAGGACAAAATTATCAACGTACAGGAAAAAATGGTAAAAATTTAATTATTTATGTCCCAATAGGTACAAGTATTATTGATACAAAAAAAAAACTTATTCTTATATCTCTAAAAAGAGATAAACAAAAATTTTTAGTTGCAAGAGGAGGAAAAGGAGGGTTAGGTAATATTAATTTTAAATCTTCTATTAATAGAACTCCATATAAAAGTACTAAAGGTTGTTTAGGACAAAAAAAAAAAATAAAATTAGATTTTATTTTAAAAGCAGATATAAGTGTATTAGGTTTACCTAATGTTGGGAAATCAACATTTATAAGAAAAATATCTTCTGCTAATACTAAAATAGGTGATTATTTTTTTACAACTACAAAACCTATTTTAGGAATTATTAAAAATAAATTAAATAGTTCTCCTATTTCAATATTAGATGTCCCTAGCATTATAAAAAAATCTTCAATTGGAAAAGGATTAGGATTAAATTTTATTAAACATTTTAAATATTGTAATTTATTACTACATTTTATAGATATATCAATTATTAAGAATAATATTGGCATATCTAATGCTATAGATATAATTAATTCTGAAATTAAAAAATATAATAAAAAAATTCTTTTAAAAGAGCAATGGCTTATTTTAAATAAAATTGATTTGATAAATAATCAAAATAATTTTATTTTACATATTAATAAAATTTTAAAAAAATATAAATTTATAAAAAAATTTTATTTTATTTCATCAAAAAAAAATATCGGAATAGAAATATTATGTATGGATATTTTAAAATATTTATTAAATAAAAATTTATAATATAAATCGATTTTGTTAGATTCACTATTTAAATTATTTATATTATTTATTTATATTCTTTTATAAAAGAATTATATTAAATTAAATTTTATTTAATTTGGATCTTAAA
>NZ_CP046205.1 GCF_012569925.1 Enterobacteriaceae endosymbiont of Donacia cinerea
ATGGAAAAAAAACTAATAATTTTTAAGATTATAAAAAAATTACAAAAAATACTAATAGTTGTTTTCTTTACATGTTTTTTTACATCTAATGTTAATAGTAAATTAAATAAAAAGATTAATAACTTAAATGTTTGTATTTTTAAGAAAATAAAAAAGGAATATTTTTCTTTCGTAAATAAAACAAATATAAATATAATAAAAAAAATTTTTGACAGTAATTCTATAAAAGAAATTTTAGAAAAAGAATATTCCTTTTTTAAAAATAAAGATAAAAACAGTTTTAATAAATCTTTATCTAAAGAAGAGATTTTTTGGGATAATGTAAGAAAACATTCAAATAATAATAATTATCTAGATAATTATAAATTAGATTCTTTTTCTGTTACAAAAAAGAAAACTGAAAGTAATCAAAATAACATATTTTATTACTACTCATTAACAAAAAAAAATTTTTTAAACAAAGATAATTTTACAACAAATATTAAATCAATTATTTTTGATGCATTCAATAATGAAATTAATAAAAAAGTTCAATCTGGTTTTTATAAATTATTTAGTAAACTAAAAGTAAATGGAAAAACTCGAATAAAAATAAAACTAGATGAAAATTTAAATCTTAATAATTCAGAGATTAGTTTTTTATTACCTTTAAGGGAAAGTGACGATTATATCTTTTTTTTACAAAATAGTACACATAAAACTAATAATAGAAATCAGAATAATTTTGGTTTAGGTTTGAGAAAATTTTCTTTTGATAATAATTATTTATTAGGAATAAATAGTTTTCTAGATTATGATATTTCCTTAGATAATATGAGATTAGGTTTAGGATTTGAATTTTGGAAGGAATTTATTAAATTTAATACTAATATCTACTATGGTTTAAGTAGATGGTGGCATTATACAAATAACTTGAATAAAAAAAATTTTTATAATGATATTCATGATAATGAATATTTTTCAAAACCAGCTACCGGATTTGATTTTAGAATTAAAGGGTATTTACCTAAAATACCAGAATTAGTATTTAAACTAGATTATTCTAAATATTTTGGGAATATAGGATTTAAAATGAATAATGATGGGGAAAGTTATGAAAAAATCTTTTCTGATCCTTTTTTTTCTTTTTCTATTAGTTATAATCCAATACCTTTTTTAACTTTTAGTATAGAGAGATTACAAACATTAGAAAAAGGTAATTTCCAATTTGGGATAAATCTAAACATACAATTAAACTCTTCTTTTTATAATCAAATACATACAAAAATTAATGATGTTTTTTCTTCATCTTATGATCATAGGTATGACTTTGTAGATAGAGATAATGATATTAAGTTAATATTTAGAAATAAATATATAATTAAATGGTTTTCAAAGAAAGAAATTATAGGATTTCCTAGAAGCCAACATTTTTTAAAAATGAATATCAGTCATGTTAATCCAATAAGTAATACTTATTTTAATGCTGGTCATGTTTTTACAAATGGGGGGGGATCAGTTTGGTTATATAAAAACTATAATAAAAATGATTATGTAATAAATTTACCTAGTTATGATTTTCAAAATGTTAATAATAACCATTATGTATTAAGAGTTGTTGTTACTGATATATTAGGTAATAAAGATGTATCTTTTATTAAGATAAAAGTTTTACGTCCTTTAGTAGATAAAAAATCTTCAACTTTAAATATTTTCCCTAAAAAAATATTAGTAAATTCAGAAAAGGCAAAAATTGTTTTTGAAGCTAGAGATTCTAATAATGAATTATTAACAGATTTAAAGGATGTTAGTTTTTTCGTAGAAAAATGTTTTTTATTTGACAAACATAATATACATATAAGTCATGTTACTGAAAATCCTAAAGGAACTTATTCTGCATTTATAACAAGTTCATCTTCTGGATATGCTACATTTAGAGTAAAAATTGGTGATAAAGTAAATAAAGATATTAGTGATAAAATGGAATTTGTTATCCCATCTGTAGATAACATGGTACTAAAAATAGAACCTAAAAGTCTTATTGCAAAAGTTAATGAATCAATTAAATTATTGATAACCGTTTATGATAAACATGGTAAAAGATTAAAATTTTCTGATATTGAAATAAAAAATACAATGGCAGTAGATCAACATGGGGAGGTTAGAAAAGATAGTGGTTTAATTCATATTGAAGATATTACTCATAAAAAATCTTATGATGGCAAATATTTCTTTTTAAGATCTGATGTAAATGGAGAATTAGAACTTAAAATATCTGATCCTCATGGTATTGGGGTTAAAAATTTTTTTCAAATTATTGCGAATAATTATGTTTCTAAAACGTTTAACGTTATTTTTACAGTACCTACAAGTCCTAAAATTATTTTAGCTAAAATGTATGGACACATGCCTGATTTTATACTTTTTAATGGTTTAAAATTTAGAAGACCTATTTTAAGCGCAGAACGTCTTGGAGATCAAGTAAATTATCTTCTAAATGAAGATTGGGCAAAATTTAATTGGTTTAATGCAGAAGCATTTTGTAAATCACGTAATTCCAGATTACCAACAAAAGATGAATTATTAGATTTTTATAATGCTCATCCAGGAGATGATTTAATTGGTAATTATGGATGGCCTATAGTTGAAAAATTTTTTAGTATGTTTTGGACTTCAACTCCCAAAATAAATATGTATTTCCCGGATCCATTACATTTTCATATTGATTTTGTGACAGGGAAAATAGATCAAGGTATCGTGGGTAATATTTTTCCTTTTATTTGTGTTGAGGATAATTAATATTAATATTTTATATAATAGTTTTTTATTTTTTAGTTTTAGAAAAAAAAATTTATCTTTTTTCTAAAACTAAAAAACTAGTTTGATTATTTATTTTATTTGATATATTAGTTTTTATAATTTTCAATTTATAAAATTTAGCTGAAATTTTATTTCCTATAGCTGCTAATTTTTTTGATTTATTTTTATTAATAAATTTCATTGCAAATGAAGAACTAGAACAATATTTTATTTCCCATTTTGGAAATTTATTAATAAAAATACTACATTGTTTAAATGGCTCAGGATGACTAAAAACTTTTTTTATTTTATATATATCATCTTGATGAGAGACTAAACAATGTTGAATGGGTAATATGATTTTTTTTTTTATATGTAAAAAATACTTATTATTTTTTAATAATATTAAAACTTCTTTTATTAATCCTGTATAATTATTATATATAGGGATAATAGCAAAATTAATAATTTTACTTTTTATATAAAAAAAAATTTCAGTGAAGCTTTTACAACTTATACTAATAATAGTTTTATTTATAAAACTATTATTAGTATAAGTTAATAAAGCTAAATGAGAATAACTACCTCTTGGTCCCAAAAAAGCAATACTTTTATAATATTTTTTTATAAAATTTTTTTGAATTTTTTTTTTTATAAAATTTTCAATATTATAATTAATAATTGTATTATTATTTTTATTAGAAAAAATACTATCTTTAATAATTTTTAACATTTTAAAATAAAAGAAATTAATTTTTGTTTATTTTAACATAAAAAAAAAAAGATAAAAGTTATTTTTTCATAATATGAACAATATCATTTTTATCTATCCAAAATTTCCACCCGGTGGCTAAAGATACTTCATATAATGATTTTTTTAAAATTTGTCTAAATTTCCATAATATATGTATATTACTTCCACATAATTTTTTTAAAGTTTCTACTTTATAGGGTAAAGGAGTCTTATTATGAGAACAAAAAAAGCAATGAATCCATTGTGATAATTGTTTACCTTTTAATTTCTTTCTTTCTTTTAAAGAAATTGCTGTCCACATAGAATCTATAAAAAAAGATATTATTTTTTTATTTAATAAAATAATATTTTTTTTTGTTTTATCATTTCTATACCATTCATGTAATAAATGACCTACATAAAAATAATTTTTATAATTTATTTCTATACTGCAAATAGATAATCTCATTAAAGATGATTTAAGCCATTCATAATCTTTTTTTCCTGTATTTCTGTTTATCGATTTTAAAAAAGAAAAGGTAGAAAAAATTACTTTTTCCCCTAAAGGAACTTTAGTAAATAAATATAAACATTCTAACCAAACATCCAAATCAGCTTGATCTAAACTTTCACCTGTAAAACGTATTAAAAAACTATTTAATGACGTTTTTAAAATATTTTTTTCATATTTTCTATTACCTTTTTTTATTATACCAAAAAGAGAACTACGTAGTAGAACATTTGGTATTACCCTTTTATTTTTTGAAATATTAGGAAAATTTCTTTTTATATTAAAGTTATTATTTTCCTTATTTTTTTCTTTTTTTAAAACACTACTTTTTTTAACTAACAATTTAATTCTATTAAAAAATAATTTTTTACGCATTTAAAAAATTAAAGGTTTATTTTTTTATTACCTTTTTTTAAAGTTTCAAAAAATTGAACACCTATTTTTATTTATTATAATTTATTTAGTTTATTATTTAATAAAGTTATATAAATTAATTATTATGTTTTTTTTACTTTATAATATATGAATGTTTAATTTTGTTTATTTTCTATACATAAAAAAATTCATTATTTAAATATAAATAAACAAGCAATATCTAATTAAAATTAGACTAATAATACTAATATTTTTTTTAAATGTCAAATTTTTTTTAATAAAAAACAAATGTATTATTTTTTTTTAAAAAAATAAAGCAGCCCCAACACGGGATATCAAGTAGCCAAACACGGGATATCAAGTAGCCAAACACGGGATATCAAGTAGCCAAACACGGGATATCAAGTAGCCTTATATGTATATATATAAAAAAATGTGTTTTTCTTTATAATCATTTATAATCATTTATAATCATTTATAATCATTTATAATCATTTATAATCATTTATAATGTGTTTTTCTTTATAATCATTTATAATCATTTATAATCATTTATAATCATTTATAATCATTTATAATCATTTATAAAATTTTATTAATTTAAGACTTGTAAAAATAAAAAAATGTATGTACAATATAAAAATATATGAATGAATGATATTAATATTAAAATTTAAATAAAATTTTACCAATAAAAAAAAGAAAGAAACAAATTAAATTCA